>CALIEL010000325.1 GCA_938022235.1 Oribacterium parvum | reverse complement strand
CACATCCGGCTTAATCACCAGCGCTCTTGCCAATGCCACTCTTTGCTGCTGTCCTCCGGAAAGCTTCTCCGGCATACGCTCCGCAAAGTCTTCTATCTGCATCAGCTTCAGAAATTTCTTGACTTCTACCGCTCTTTCTTCCTTGGACACATTTCTATTCTTTAAACCGAACTCCACATTTTTTTCTACGGTCATGTTCGGGAAAATCGCATAGTTTTGGAAAACCATTCCAATATTTCTCTTGGAAGGGTCTAAATCATTAATTCTTCTATCTCCAAAATAAAAATCCCCACCCTCAATGGAGTTAAAGCCTGCAATCATACGAAGCAAAGTGGTTTTTCCGCAACCTGAAGGGCCTAAGAGAGTAAAAAACTCTCCTTCTTTAATGTCTAAGGACAAATCCGGAATAACTACATTGTCCCCGTATTTCTTTACCGCATTTTGAATTCGAATATTCACGCTCATAAAATCTTCCCCTTTATAAAAAGAGCTGTAAAAAATAGAATATTGAAACTATTTTTTACAGCCCCTATTCTAACTCTTTACTTTTTTACCAGCTCCTGCCAACGGTTCTGCCACTCTTCCTTCTTCTCCGCTACCAGCTTAATGTCTTCATAAGCTACTTTAATCTTGGAGAATGGAGGCATAAACTCGGAGGTATTTTCCACAGAGGTCATAACCGGACGAATGGTGGTATCCTTCAGAGCTTCCTGTCCTTCTTCGGAAATCAAGAAGTCGATAAACTTCTTGGCATTTTCTTCGTTCTTAGCACCCTTTACGATAGCCACACCGGCAGGTAACCATACAGCACCTTCAGAAGGATAAACAACTCTTAAATTCTCTGCACCGTCTTCCAGCAAGCTTACACAGGGATCCTCGTAAGAAACCCCCACTGCATACTCCCCATCAGCTGTTCCCTTGTAAATCTGGGAAGAAGAGGAAAGAATGGTGCCATCCAGCTGATCTACAAATTTTGCTACCCAATCCCAAGCGGCATCATCATAAGGTTCTTTACCCTTTACCAAAAGCATATTGGTAAGCTCTGCCCAGGCACTGGAAGAGTTTGTCGGATCCCCCATTGCGATGTGTCCCTTTAACTTCGGCTCCAGTAAATCTTCATAGGAATTGAACTTCTCCGCATCCAGTCCCAGCTCTTTAAAAACATCCTTGTTTAAAAGAAGAGCTGCGGAACCGGAAAGCTTTGTATACTCAAAATATCCGTTAGGATTCTGATATTCCTTTGGTAACTTCGCATCATTGGGAGAAACATACTTCTCGTACAAATCCTGTTGTCCCATCCAGAAAGACATATTGATGGCTCCCCAGTTTACGTCTGCCTGTGGGTTATCCTTCTCTGCTTCCAGCCTAGCAAGAACATCTCCGGTTCCCATGGACTGAATGATAACCTTAATGCCGGTCTTCTCCTCAAATAATGGTACTACTGCTGCAATCTCACTATCGGAGTTGGGAGAATATACTACAACTTCTCCGGAGCCCTTCACATCCTCAGCCTTCTCAGCAGAATCAGTTCCCTTTTCTTCCGCTGCCGCCGTTGTTCCTGCCTCAGAGCCCTTCGCCGACTCAGCCTGCTTTGCATTCCCTCCGCATGCCATCAGAGAAAGACCTACCATAAGCGATACTGCTACGGTACATAATTTTTTCTTCATAATAATCCTCCTGTACAAAATGTTTAATTGTATCTGGAATTTTACCATAAAAGCATCAATTTTGCTATAGAATAATGATTTAATGAGAATGTTTTGAGGAAATATTCGATTGTTCTAATTATTGATTCCAACTGATTCAGAGAACTTTTTCACAATAGAAACACTTTTACTTCATGAAAAGAGGGAGGCCATGAGGCCTCCCTTCCTTTATCATCAGCTATCATGGTCGCTGAACACCAAACCTTATCGTCTCTCTCTTTAAAATGGTGGAGAATCACCAAACTTTACAAGTAAGTTACCAAATGTACTAATTGACGTCAATCTTTTATTAACGTAAATTCTACTTCCCAAGTAATATTCTTTCAAGATGTATTATATTACCCACCGCAGTCAAGAAAAATAGACAAGTTCATAAAAATCCTTAGCCGTAAAGTCTGCCACCTCCTGAATCTTCTCCCAATCTTCCCTGTTCGCTTCATCCAGGATTCCGCAAACCTGAAAGCCTGCCTGCTTAGCACTTTTGATAGCATGGAGCACATCTTCAAAAACCAATACATCCTCCGGTTTGGACAAGGAAAGTCGCTCCATCGCCAAAAAATAGATCTTTGCCTCCCGCTTGGAGGTATTAAATTCTTCGCAAAGCAAAAGTCCCTGGAACTCCTCCCATACTTTAAGCCGTTTTAGGGCAACGGTAGCCAAAGAAGCATCTCCTGCTGTTGCAAGGATGCAGGGAATTCCACGCTCCTTCAGAAATTGTAAATATTCTTCGACTCCTGCTTTCAAGACTACCTCATCACAATAAGCCTTTGCTATCATCTCCTGAAGCTGTTCTCGAATTCTTTCTTCCGAAATAGCCAGAGAATATTCCTTCTTTATATAATGAATTCCCTCTGCAAAGGGCATAGTGGAAATCCTCTGGCTAAGCCCCTCTGTCTCCTCTTCAGTAAAGCCCAATTTCTGAAGATAACGCTCTCCTAAATTATTCCATAGAGGCATAGAATCCAGAAGGGTTCCGTCTATATCAAATATTACTCCCTTAATCAAAATCCACCACCTCCTCTTACACATTTTCCTTATGGGCTTAATTGATATAGGCTCTTCCATAATAGTAATTCATATTCTGCACATCTCTGAAAAATATTACAAAGCTTCTCTGTATTTTCCACATCTTGACTTTCATTCTCAGATCTTACCGCTTCCCATTCTCTATTCAAGCTGTCTATCCACAGTTGATTGGCCTCTACATACTCTTTTGCTGAATAGGCGTCAAACCATGCTTTATACGGAGATGTTTGTATTGTGCCTCCATACTTTTTCGTCATTTTTCGCCCTATATACGCATAGCTCCAGGAGCACTGAAGCAATGCCGTAAGACCGGCCAAAAATCCCTCCTCCTTAACTTGTTTATGGATATAAGAAGTATAGTCACAGACTGCCCGGCAAGCTTTAGTCTTTTTTATCGCCTCATCCCCTATGCCCAGCCTCTTCATTTCCGGAACATGCACCAGAAAGCACTCCTTCTCCGTAACAGAAATAATCTCCTCCATAAAACGCTGCATTGCAGGATTTTTCGAAAGAGATCGTAATTCTTTAAGAATTTTAATATACTCCAGAAGATAGAAATAGTCCTGTAGCATATAGTTACCGAAGAGACTCTGATCCAGAGTTCCTTCCGCCATTTCTATCAAAAAAGGCTCTTCCATAGAGGAAAGCCAGAGACTTTCTGTCTTCTTATAGAGAAGTTCCGATAGTTTCACCATACTTCACCTTCTTCTCTCTATTTCATCCTATTTCAGCTTTATTTTTCCGCAATAATGGCTACATATCCACCGCTTTGATAGCCCTCGACTACTTCCTCCGGCTCATCATTGGTATACATAGGATTTTTCAAAAGGGTCTGGTAGAAGGAAAAGTTTTGAATACCCAGGCTTTTCAAAACATTAATTTTCTCTTCCGTGGTATGCCATACTCCCGCGGAGACCAGGCCAAGAGGATAGGGTAGCTCCGGCATGGTACCCTTCAAGTATTCATGCTCATAGCTATTTACACTCTTTGCCAGAAGATACATAAAGCCAAAGGCGCTCTCCTTGGGAACATCCAAAAGAATTAATTTTCCCCCCTTCTTTAAAGCTTTCAGGCATTTTCCGTAAGCAGGACTTAAATTCTCTATATAACTGGAGCTTCCGTTAAAATAAATTATATCATAGCTTTCCTCC
Organism: Oribacterium parvum; assembly: GCA_938022235.1. Classification (GTDB taxonomy): domain Bacteria; phylum Bacillota; class Clostridia; order Lachnospirales; family Lachnospiraceae; genus Oribacterium; species Oribacterium parvum_A. The sequence goes on along the minus strand of CALIEL010000325.1, from coordinate 5,569 downwards.
TTTAGTTCCACGTCCTCAATCAGGCCATACTGAAGAATCTTCACTCCCCGCTTCTCCGCAATCTTCCCCATATCTTCTGACGGTTCAACACCTTCAATATTGGAACTGTCTATGTAACTCTCAAAAAGTCCGCTTCCGCATCCCACGGACAGTAGCTTCTTCCCCTGAATGTCCCCTAGAGCCTTTTCAAAAAGTCTTAATTCACTGGTAAATAGTTTTTCGTTCTTCATAAACCACTCGTCATAAAGATTGGCAAATCCGTCAAATTTTTGTTTTCTTGCCTTTTCCATTTCTATACTCTCCTTTTCATTTTTACATTTCACTTGAAATATCATTCTGAAAATATTGTTCTAAAAATACTGTTTTAAAAATACCTTTCTGAAAATTTCTTTCTGAAAATATCAGCGAAAGCCGGATACCCACTCCATAGTGAAATCCCCAAGCTCCTCTATAAAATTTTGAAATTATGGGCCAAGGGACCTGAACCCTTCCCTAAATTCAGCATAGCCGCCAACGCAGCGGAAAGATAGGCCTTAGCCTTCTCTATAGCCTCTTCCAATTCCATTCCCTTGGCAAGATTGGAAGCAATGGCGCTGGACAGGGTGCAACCGGTACCATGGGTATTGGGATTTTGGATTCTCTTCCCTTCAAACCAGATTTCTTTTTTTTCCCCTGCCTTAAACAACACATCATTGGCATCATTAATGCTGTGCCCTCCCTTTACCAGCGCAGAACATCCGTATTTTTCTGAAAGGCTGCAAGCGGCCTGCACCATCGCATCTGCATCTTTAATCCCGGTATCCGTCAGGATTTCCGCCTCCGGAATATTTGGAGTAATAACCGTTGCCAAAGGAAGAAGCTTTCTTTTTAAGGCATCAAGAGCCTCATCCTCTATAAGACGCGCACCGCTGGTTGCCACCATCACCGGATCCACAACAATATTCTTTGCCCCATAGAATTTCAGTTTTTCCGCGATTACCTCAATCAGTGCCGTTGAGGAGACCATTCCAATCTTTACCGCATCCGGAAAAATGTCTTCAAAGACAGCATCCAACTGCTGCCCCAGAAAATCCGGACTTATTTCTACAATTCCTCTCACACCGCAGGTGTTCTGTGCCGTTAAGGCAGTAATGGCGGTCATGGCGTAAACGCCGTTCATGGTCATAGTTTTGATATCTGCCTGTATACCGGCACCACCACTGGAATCACTTCCCGCAATACTTAATGCTGTTCTCATTTGCCTACCTTCTTTCTTTTAAGAGCACTTTTCTGCTCCGGCTTTTTTCTGATTATTTGATGCTCTGGCTATTTCCTGATTATTTGATGCTCTAACTTTCTTCCTGCCAACGGGAAGCTTTAATCTCCTATCCTTCCTTTTCCGGAAATAGCATTTTCAGGCACTGCTTCCGTAAATCCGCTGTAGCCTTCTCTATATCCGGCTTTGCAAAAATCGCAGAAATCACGGCTATTCCTGCAATCCCGCTCCCCTTTAATTCCATCACATTCTCTCTGCTGATGCCGCCGATAGCCACCACCGGAAGGTCCACCGCCTCACAAATCGCTTTTAGAGTTTCCAAACTCACATCCACCGCATCTTTTTTGGATCCTGTGGGGAACACTGCCCCCACTCCCAGATAGTCTGCCCCTCTTTCCTTGGCAAGAATGGCTTCCTCCACGGTCTGTACCGATACCCCCAGGATTTTCTCTTCTACCAGCTTTTCCCGAACCCTTCCCGCTTCCATGTCCTTCTGACCCACATGAACACCGTCCGCATCCGCTTCTATAGCCAATTCCACCTCATCATCCAAAACAAAGGGAACTCCATAGCTTCTGCAAAGCTTTCCTATTTCCAAGGCTTCCTGAAGATAGGCATCATGGTCTAGAGCCATGTCTTCCTTTTCCCGTAATTGGACAAAGCTTGCGCCACCCTTAAGGGCAGACTCCACATCTTCTTTTAAGCTTCTTCCCTTAAGCCAATGTCGGTCCGTCACCGCATACAGCAAGAGGGAGTCTTTATCGAATTTCATACTTTGCTCCTTTTTCCAGCTCTTCCCCTGTCATAAGGCTAATGGCGTCTATAATGCGGTTCCGATAGCCGGCATTTCCTTCTCCTTCCTGCAAATGAGCTTTCCCGATTTCTCCGGCGAGCCCCATGGTACAGGTGGCTGCGGCAACCGCTTCCAAGGCCTTGTCCGGATTAGCCACTAAAAATGCGGTAATCAGGCCGGAAAGCTGACAGCCTGTACCGGTAATCCTGCTCATTTCTTGGCACCCATTCCGAATAACATAAGCCCTCTCCCCATCTGTCACCAGGTCGATAGCGCCTGTAATGGCAATGATAGTACCGAAACTTTGTGCATATTTTTTCGCAAAGGATAGCATCTTTTGAAGATTATCCTCTCTCACCACATCTGCAGCATCCGCATCCACGCCCTTTGTGGATTGGCTTCCCAATGCCAAAGCTTTCACTTCGGAGATATTTCCCCGAATCACATCAAAATGCACTTCCTCCATTAAAGAAAGAGCCGTTTTCGTCCTAAGGGCGGAAGCTCCGGCTCCCACAGGATCCAAGAGAATTTTATGTTGAAGAGCGTTGGCTTTCTTTCCTGCCAAATGCATGGCCTCTATAGTTCTTTGGTTCAGGGTTCCGATATTGATATTTAGCCCCCCGCATAAGGAGGTAATCTCTTCCACCTCTTCCCTATCATCCGCCATAATCGGACTGGCACCTATGGCCAGAATTACATTTGCCACATCATTTACCGTTACATAATTTGTAATGTTATGTACCAATGGGGCTTTCCTTCTGACATTTTCCAAACATTCCTTCACTTTTTAGCTCCTTTCTTTCTGTAAACTTCTTTGCCGGCTTATTAATGGACGAGACTTTATATCTCCTGATAGGCAAGACCTCCTATTTCCTGACATATGAGGTCTCACACACTTTAGGAGAGAAATATAAGCAGAATAAAGTGGGACGAGATACCACACACTACGTAAGCGATACTCGTTAAGAATAAAAAACGCCATCCCCAAAAAGGATAGCGTAGAATTCATGGTCTCATGAGATGCAAAATGAAGAATCATAAGTACCTGCCCCTTAGCGGACTATTTCCCTACGTTGGCATTATCCAAATCAGGTTATGGGTCAGGATTGTTCAATCCACTCTCAGCTCTCAACAAGCTCCCCGTTGTTCATTTTTCATTATAGGTTGTCTAAAACAAATGTCAATACTGTGCATTGATACAGCTATTTACTTGCACACTTTTTAACTTGATATATAAATATTTTTTATCTAGCATCAAATATAATTTATTTTTATTATTTACATAAATATTGTATAATAATGCATAACTACAACGAGATATCGCACGCTTTGCGAGCGATACTCGTTATGAATAAAAGCATCTTATACTTTGAATTTATGAACAAATGTATAGGATAACTAGAAAGGACAAAATATGATTTGGTCAATTATTGCAGGAGGCTTTATAGGTTTTATTGCAGGAATTATTACAGGAAAAGGTGGAGCAATGGGGCTAATTGCCAACATCCTGGCAGGTTTGATAGGTTCCTCCGTTGGTCAAACACTGTTTGGTACATGGGGTCCAACTCTAGCCGGAATGTCATTAGTACCCTCTATCATTGGAGCTGTATGTGTTATTGCCGTTGTATCATTTTTCTTTGGTAAAAAATATTCATAATCTTTTCAGAAAATAGACATTCTTTGTATGTTATACTGACAAATATAACTAATCACATTTGAGATTTTATCTTTTTTGATGAAATTTACGCAAAAGAAGGAGGTGCATATGTCAATAGAAGAAAAAATTGACCAAGCTATAACAACATTAAAGGAGGGAGTAGATAAAGGAATTAGTAGCAAGAATATAGCTGTAATTTCATTGATATCTTCTATTATATCTGCATTAGTTGTTGTTTCAGTCTTCTTTGTTTTTTTCCATAAAATGGAATTAAAAATCGATCAGGCTGTGGGAACATTAGAAGAAGGTATCGGAAAAGGAATCGGTAACAAAAGACTCCAAACAAGAGGAGCGACTAAAAAAGTATTTGCTAAAGTGCGTGGCGTTGCTAGAAATGTTAAACACGCTATAGACGGAGCAGTTGACGGTGTTAAAAACACTGTGGATGATGAATTTGAATAAATAATTCGAAAGGAGAAATAACTATGTCATTAGAAGATAAAATTGATCAAGCAAAAGGCGCATTAAAAGAAGGTTTAGGTAAAGTAAGCGGCGACAAAAAAATAGAAAAAGAAGGTGCTGCTGAAAAGGTAACCTCTAAAATAAAAGAAGTTGCTGAAGATGTTAAAGATGCCATTGACGGAACCATTGAAGGTGTCAAAAATGTTGTAAACAAAGACCAGAAGTAGCCCGGATAGATATTCAATAAATTTAAACAATATGTCTCAGGCTTCGCCTGCATCACTTGTTAAGAATTAAAGGTCTTCTATGATAAAAACAAATCATAGAAGACTTTTTTATTGCCCAAAGGGAGACTTGAACAGAAGTAATCGCTCCCTGTTCTCCGGATTGTTTTCTTCCTTTTTTAACTACAAAAAAGACGATAGAGTTAAAGTTCTATCGTCTTTCAAAAAGGGCTTAGAGCTACATCTCAAAGGAGAATGCCTGATTTACTCGGCTCTGCTATTTTCGTAATTTTTGCTTACCTTCTCCCAATCCAAAACTTCAAAGAAATTCTTTACATAATCTCCTCTCAAATTCTTATACTTTAGATAATAGGCATGTTCCCATACATCTAAAGCTAATATTGGGGTATGCTTTCCCTCTTCCATAAAGGGATTATTCTGATTTGCTGCCTTGGTGGCATATAGCTTTCCTTCCTTATCTACGGAAAGGAATGCCCAGCCTGATCCAAACTGTCCTAAAGCAAGATTCTGCAAAGTCTCTATCAGCTTATCAAGAGAACCGAAATCTCTCTTAATAGCTTCTTCCAACGCCGGACTGGGCTTTGTATCTTTCTTAGGGCTCAAAATAGAAAAATACAAATTATGATTGTAATACCCGCCACCATTGTTCTGTAAAGTGTTTCTTAAGGCTTCATCAGATACAGAGGATAGAGAAGATAGAATGTCCTCTACGGATTTATTGCTAAGACCTGCTTTATCCACTGCTTCATTAAAGTTCTTCGTATATGCTGCATGGTGTTTTCCATAATGAGTCTCCATAGTTAATGTATCAATGTGGGGCTCCAAAGCATCAAAAGCATAGTCTAATTTTACCTGTTCAAACATAAATCCTCCTTTAGATGTCTCAATCACTCAAGTGTTCTTTTTCTCATACTGTAGATTTAAGTCAAGCTCTATTTCTCCTTGGCTATTACTATGGTATGAAAAAACTAATTTATGATTCTAGTATAACAAAGTTTATGGACAAAGTGTATGAATATTATATTGATCTAAGAAAAAACTATCCTCAATGCACAAAACCCTCCATCATTTATCTTGTATCATCGTTAAATTTCTCTTTAACAAGATCCTTAATATCACTCTTAATACTCTGCGTATCAACAATTGAATCTTCGCCC
>CALIEL010000324.1 GCA_938022235.1 Oribacterium parvum | reverse complement strand
AAGGGCAAGGGAGAAATTTACCCTCCATACCAAGGGAAAGATATTCTCTTAATGACCGGAGACGGCTCTATTCAGATGAATTTGCAGGAATTGCAAACCATTATCCATCATCAGATGCCCATTAAGATTTTCGTGGTAAACAATGGGGGCTACCATTCCATCCGCCAAACCCAGAACAGCTTCTTCGGAAAGCCCTTGGTAGGAATCGGTGTGGACTCCGGCGTGGAGGGCTGTGACCTGTCCTTCCCGAACCTGGAGAAGCTGGCTCATGCCTACGGCTATCCCTATGTTTCCATCAAGGAAAATGCAGAGCTGGAGCAGGGGATTGAAAAGACCTTAGGACAGAGTGGTCCCGTTATTTGTGAAGTGTTTGTAAGCATGGAGCAACAGTTCCTGCCAAAGTCCAGTGCCAAGAGAGATGCGGAGGGGAACCTCTTCAGCCCACCTCTTGAGGATATGGCGCCCTTCCTTCCGGAGGAGGAGATGGAAATGTTGATGCTCTATCCCAGAAAGAAATAGGGGAGACTTCTTCCAAGAAAGAAGCTTGAAAAAACTATAGAAAAAAAGCAGTAAAAAAAGAGCGCTAGAAAAAAGAGCAGTGCAAAAGAGCAATAGATGAAAGCCTTTTAAGGGGAAAAGAGTAAGCAATAAGGGAGTTTTGTGAAGATATTAATCAGTGGGGTAAGCAGTTTTCTGGGGATTTATACCGCGAAGGAGCTGCTTTCCCAAGGCCACGAGCTGTATGGTATAGTTCGAAAAGAGAGTAAAAACCTAGAGAAGCTGGAGTCCCTTAGGGGGCTTCAGCTCATTTCCGTTGATATGAAGGCGTTTTCCTGCTTTGCAAGGGAAGGGGAACTTGCTTCGGCAGAAGCCGTCAGGAAACAAGAAGACAGTTTCTCCCGGGAAGCAGCATTCTTGCAGGGAGACTTTGCTTTAGCATCTCTACTCCCAAAAGACTTGGATGCCATTATTCACTTTGCTTGGGATGGGGTAGGCTCCAAGGGAAGAGAAAATCCGGAGATTCAGGAGCAAAACCTTTTGATGAGTAAGGGCTTTTACCAATGGGGGCTTCAAAGGGGCGTGAAATATTTTCTCTTTGCCGGCTCTCAGGCGGAATATGGCAGAGGTACACGGAAAAATCCGGAGCCGGTAAGTGCCTACGGGAAGGCAAAGCTCAGCTTTTCCCGCTACGGACTTTCCGGGGGAAAAGGGGAAGAAAGTTATAGCTTTCAGGAGGAGCCAAAGACCGTTGATTCTTTGGAGAAGACTACGCAAGGGAAGAATCCGGAGAATAGTGAGGAAGAAGGAAGAAAGGGAAAAATGGACTTTTTGGACCTTCGTATCTTTTCGGTTTACGGTATAGGAGACCATGAAAGCACCCTGGTACAGACCTTGGTACAGGCGGTATTGGCAGGACAGTCCATGGATTTAAGCCCTTGCAGTCAAATGTGGAATTTTATGGAGGCAAGAGATTTGGCAAGAGCCATATCCTTCTTATTGGAAGGAGACTTCGGAAGCGGCACTTATGACCTTTGCGGGAAGGAAAGTCGCCCCCTAAAGGACTTTGTGTTGGAGATTGAGGCACTGGGAAAGGCCTTCTTAGAGAAGAAAGAGGGCAAGAAAGCATTGGCTACAAGTCTTCTTCGTTTCGGAGAAAGAGCCTCTAATGCAGAGGGGCCTGTGGATTTAAAGCCTTCCGTAAAAGATTTATACGATAGGGGATTCCAAGAGAAAATCTCCTTTTCACAAGGGATAGAAGAGCTGTATCAGTATTTTTATCAGAAAAAAGAGGGGGAAGCATGGCAGAGAAAAGATGTTTAGCCTGTGGAGAAAAATTGGAGGAATTGGCTGTTTTTCATAATATGCCTAAGTCCGCCCAGGAGTTTCCCACAAAGGAGGAGCTGGCTACAGAGAAGGGGATGGACCTTTCCCTTTGCCAATGCAGATCCTGCGGTCTAGTGCAATTTGATACGGAAGCTGTTCCCTACTACAAGGATGTGATTCGGGCCGGGGGTGGCAGTAGTACCATGAAGGCTCTAAGGGAGGATGAGTACAAAAAGCTCCTCTCTTTTTTGGCAAAAAAGGAAGAAAAGCGACCTTTGATTTTAGAGCTGGGTGCCGGAGCAGGAGAGTTTCTGGGCATGTGGTCCGGTGTGGAAAGCGATTCGGACAAAAGTTCTGATGTGAGCTCCGTTACAAGTTCGGATACAGCTTCTGTCACAAGTTTAAGCATAGCCGCAAACAGAATCCAAAAGCTTGAACCCTATGTGCTGGGGATTGAGCATAAAAAGGAGCTGGTGGAAAAGGGGCAGGTAGCAGGCCTTTCTCTGTATCAGGGCTTTCCGGAAGCAGGATTTGAGCTGGAAAATATGGAAGGAAAGCATTTGCAAAGCGGAAAAACCCGTCCGGTAGAGGGGCTCTTAGATGCCATGGTGCAGTTTAATTTCTTAGAGCATCAGCCCAATCCCGGGGAAATGCTGTCCTTTGCCTATGAGCATTTAAAAATGGGGGGATATTTCCTTCTGACCGTTCCCAGTTTCCAGTATATCCTAGACCACCGCTCCTATTATGAGCTGCTTCGGGACCATATTGCCAACTATAGCGAGGAAAGCCTCCTTTGTTTGGTGCAGGATCAGGGATTTTCCTTGGTGGAAAGCAGGGTCATCAATCGGGATACCATTGAATTTTTGCTGGAGAAGAGTGAAAAAGAGAGCTGTACCTCCTTCCGTTCTCTTGGACAGAAGGTAGACATAGGGCCGATTTTGGAAAATGAAAGGGCCATTCAAGAGGATATTAAAAAGCATTTGGAAGGCCTTAGACAGAAGGGGGAGAGAATGGCGGTGTGGGGAGCCAGCCACCAGGGCTTAACCCTCCTTTCCACCACAGCCTTACAGGAGGAAGTGGCTTATATCATTGATTCCGCCCCCTTTAAACAGGGAAAATACAGCCCCGCCTCCCACCTTCCCATTGTGGATAAGAGCCATTTTCAAAAGGAGCCGGTGGAGGAGATTCTGATTGTGGCACCGGGCTATACGGAGGAAATTGCCGGAATTATTCGAAGAGATTTACGGCCCTGCCCCAGGGTTTTGGCCTTAAGGGGAGAGAGGATCGAAGAATTATAGACTGTTTTTTCAGGAAGATTTGCCCCCTGATAGACGGAAGTATAGGACAAACGCCGACAAGAAAGAGCAAGAAACAACGAGCTGTAGGCAGTAGCAAAAGAAATAGTAAGTAATAGTAAATAAAAGTAAATAATAGTAAGTAATAGTAAGCAGTAGTAAGTTACAGAAAGGGAAATGCGGATGAAAGCCTTTGTACTGGAGGGGAGAGGGAAAGTCTCCTTTATCGAAAAGGAAGAGCCTAAGCTTTTAGAAGAGCATGGTGTATTGATTACGCCGGTTCTGGTTAGCCCCTGCACCAGTGATGTGCATACCATTTGGCAGGGATCTCCGAAAAGAAAAGACCTGACATTGGGGCATGAGTGCATTGGCAGAATCCTGAAAAAGGGGAGAGAGGTAAAGGACTTTTCCGAGGGAGAGATTGTGGCGATTTCCGCTATTACCCCGGACTGGGGGAGTTCTGAGGTTTTGGAAAATGAAGCCCATGCTGGGCATCCCTTTTCCGCTCATAGCCTGGGAAAGTCCATAGACGGAGCCTTTCAGGAGTGTTTTTACCTTCCCTATGCGGATCAAAATCTTGGGAAAATTCCAAAGGCTATGGACTTGGAGGACGCCCTCCTTTCTGTGGATGTTTTGCAAACCGGCTTTACCGCTGCGGAAGAAGCGGAGGTAAAGCCGGGAGACACGGTTTGTGTACTGGGGAT
>CALIEL010000323.1 GCA_938022235.1 Oribacterium parvum | reverse complement strand
TTTATCTGCCACATGGATACGGTACCTATCGGCTTGCATTGGGAGAAAAATCCCTTTGGAGAGTGGGAAGGCAATAGGCTGTATGGTAGAGGCTCCTGCGATATGAAAGGCGGAACCGCTGCGGCAATCTCTGCATTTTTACAAATCTTAGCTTTGGCGAAGAAGGAGAAGCAAAAGCCCAAGAACTCTTTGCAAATGGTCTTCACCTGTGATGAAGAGGGGGATATGAAGGGCGTGGAGAAAGCCATTCAAGAAGGATGGCTGGATAAAGATACTTTGCTTATGGATACGGAGCCCACAGACGGTACTATTCAAACCGCCCATAAGGGAAGATTCTGGTATGAGTGGCAGTTTCATGGAAAGGCGGCTCATGCCAGTGAGCCTGAAACCGGAATTGATGCCATTCTCTCTATGGCTATGGCCATTCCGGAGGCGAAAAAAGGAGTGGATGCTTTAGAAAAAGACAGCTTTTTGGGAGACTCTAAAATCTGCTTCGGACAGTGCAGCGGAGGAATTCACCCCTATCAGGTTCCGGCAGAAGCCAAGGTATCCGTGGATATGCGTCTGGTTCCTCCCTATACTGCGGAAACAGGAAAAGAAATACTGGAAAAAGCAGTGGAAAAGGTACAGAAAACTTATCCCGGTCTTCAATCCACCATTTTAATTACAGGAAATCGGCCTGCCATACCCCATTATGAGGAAAGTCTGCTTTTGGCAAAATGTAAAAAAGCTATTGAAGCAGCCGGATACCCCAAAGCTCAGGTCTGCCCTTTCCCGGGCTACACCGATACCGCCGTGGTTGCCGGAAAATGCGATAACCATACCACCCTTTCCTACGGGCCCGGATCACTAGACATGGCCCACCAACGAGATGAATACGTAGAAAAAGACGACGTGCTCCGCTGTGAGAAGGTATATTTTGAGCTTCTAAGAGATTTTTATATGAATGGTATTTAATTCATTTAGATGCTTTATCGTCCATGGTATAAGAGCATAAGCTTTGTAAAGGGGTGATTCCTTCTAATTCTAAGGGCTTGAAAAGATAAATCCCCAAATTTTTGACAGTGTGGATACCGGAGTGTTGAATAAGACAAGCGGTTGATTCACACTGTTTTGCTTATTCTATTATGAAATTAATGTGATTACTCCGGGGAACAGCTTTTCGTGATACTGTCTGTGGTTCGGGGTAATCTGAGCCCGCGGGTACTTGCGGAAAGCAAGGGAACCGTAGCTTTTCGCTTAGTACCCCTGCGTGGCGAAGTTAGCGAGAGCGTGCCCCGGCCACAGACAGTATCAAGAAAAGCGTAAACCTTCCCTGACCACAGGCAGTATCACTGAAAAGCGTATTCATAATAGAGCATTGTCTTCCTATAGAATATTCAAATAAATCCCTGTTATCTATTTAAAATCAGAATTAAAATTCCTCTTTTTAATATGCTATACTAATGCCTGTTTGCAGTGCGATATGTAGCAAACGGGAGTGTAAAAAATAACTAGTTGAAAAGGAGCATTATGAAGAGAAAGCTTGCATTAACCACATTGTCCTTACTGGCATTAGGTGTTCTTGCCTCTTGCGGACAGAAGACCAAGGAAAGTTCTGTAGCGGCAACCACTGCCAAGGCAGAGGAGTCCTCCGCTGAAACGGAAAAGGCTACAGAGAAAGCCAACGAGACCAAGGCTGAAGGAAAGCTGGCTATCGTTGCCACTTCCGAAGATTACAAGAAGTTATTTGATGAGTTTACAAAGGACACCGGAATTGAGACTGAACTGCTTTCCATGTCCTCCGGAGAAGTTCTCAGCAAGTTAAAGGCAGAGGGCGGCACACCTACCGCTGACCTTTGGTTTGGCGGCGGAATTGACGCATTCATGAGTGCGAAGGATAGTGACTTGCTGGAAAAGATTGATTTAGACGCAGCAAATGATTTTGCTTCCGGTTACGTTGATCCTGACCATTATTGGTACACCAAGGGTGTTACTGTTGTAGGCTTTATCGTAAATGACGAGATGCTAAAGACTAAGAATGCGGAAGCACCTAAGAGCTGGGATGATTTATTAAATGCCGCATACAAGGATGAGATTCTGATGTCTAACCCTGCAGTATCCGGAACCAACTACGGTGTTGTAAATGCTCTTTTACAGAAGAAGGGTGAAGAAGAGGGATGGAAGTACTTTACCGCATTAAATGAGAATGTAAAATACTACTCCAAGCGTGGTGGAGACCCAAGAGAGAAGACTGCTCAGGGAGAGGTTGCCATCGGAATCACCCCAATGGATAAGAAGACCGAGAAGCTTGCTACGGAGCAGGGATGTTCTTTAGTTTATCCTGAGGATGGAATTCCTTATGTACCGGAGGGGGTTGCCGTATTTAAGGGCGCTGCCAATGCAGAGGCTGCCAAGGAGTTCTTAAACTGGTTATATAACAGTGAGGATCACTTAAAGGAGTTGGCTGAAATTGACGGAAAGAATACCATTAAGGTTGTTTTACCAAAGCTGTCCAATGTTGACTTATCTTTCGACACCGGTCTGTTAATGAAGGAAGACTTATCCTTATTCGGTTCTCAGAGAGACAGTATCCTCAGCAAGTGGGAGACTTTAGCAGGTTCTAAGAACGAGGCTTAAGATGAAGCCGTTCTTTTCCTTAAAACGAATAGAGGAAAATGCAGGAAAGAGAGTGGAGCATTCCACTCTTTTTTCCGCTGTATTGTTTTCCCTCTTTATTATTCTTTTGATTCTTCCCATTGTTCTCTTTATCGTTTATCCGATTTTTCTGCTTTTTTGGAAAGCTTTTCAGGTGGAAAATCCGGGACAATATTTTCAGGAAATCGCTCTGCGATATAAAACTGCATTTTTCCATAGTATAGAAAGCTCCTTTTACTCGGCGGTGATTTCCACCGTAATGGCTTTTTTTCTTTCCTATGGTATTCGCTCTACAGGAAAATGGCAGAAAAGAATAGCGTTAATTCTTTTGTCCATGAGTATGGTTTCCCCGCCCTTTATCTCTTCCCTGTCCTTTATTACTTTGTATGGTAGAAGAGGACTGATTACCTATCGTTTACTGGGACTGTCCTTTGATCCCTATCATAAGTGGGGAGTGATTCTTATGCAAAGCATTCACTTTGCCTGTATGAATACCCTGTTTTTTACCAATGCACTGGAGGATTTTGACGGAAAGCTCTATGACAGCGGAAGGGATTTGGGGGCAAATGCCTTCTTCGTGCTAAAGGATATTTTGCTTCCTTTGCTGTCTCCGGCTATTTTGGCTTCCTTCTTTTTAAGCTTTCTGCGGGGCTTATCCGATTTTGGAACTCCGATTATTATTGGGGGAAGATACAGTACGCTGGCAACGGAGATTTATCTGCAAATTATCGGGTTTTCCGATTTTTCCAAGGCTGCGGCCATGAATATTCTTCTTTTACTACCTGCTTTTTTCAGCTTCCTTCTTTATCGGATGTCCATGAAAAGAGCGGATGAGCGAAACAAGGAGCAAAAGGGAAAGACCGGCTTAAGACTGGACAGTAAACATTGGATGAATCTTCCAATACAGTTCCTTTTGTTTTTCTTTTTGCTTTTCCAGCAGTTGCAATATGCCTCCATTTTCCTCTATGGCTTTCTGCGATTTAACAAAAAGCAAATCTTTTTCACCTGGGAAAATATGGGCAGTCTTTTTCAGTATAATTTATCCACCATGGGATTAAGCTTGCTTTTGGCTTTTGCCGCCTCAGTAGTAGGCAGTTTTTTTGCCTTTCTTCTGGCTTATCTAATGGAAAGAAAAATGAAAAGAGGCAAGAAGCTCTTGGACTTTGCCCTTTCTTTACCCTATTTGCTACCGGGAACCTGCTTCGGTCTTGCCTATATCCTGGCTTTTAATAAGGCGCCTTTAAAGCTTACCGGAACGGTTTGGATTATGCTGTTCTCCCTGCTTTTCCGGCAAATGCCCTTAGGCAGTAGGTTGGCCAGTACCGCCTTAAGTCAAAGCCCTAAGAATCTGGAGCTTGCAGCCAGAGATTTGGGGGCAAAGCCTTCCTTGGTATTTTTTCAAATCATCTTGCCGGGAATTTTACCCAGCTTTTTCTCCTCTGTATATTTACAGTTTAGCCAGGGTTTGACCACTGCGGGAGCCATCATTTTCCTAATTAGTGCAAAGTATAAGGTCTTGGTTTATACCCTCTTTGATGCCATAAACCGGGGAGACTATGCTGTGGCTTCTCTGATATCGGGAATCATGATTTTACTGTCTTTAGCCTTTTCCTTTTTACTGGGAAGGGTGCAAAGTCTTGTATGCAGAAGAGGAGTAGGGAAATAATATGCAAAGAGAGTTATACAACAGCAATAGGATACAGGAGGGATTAAAAGAACATCCTTTAGGAGGACTGCATCAAGGGAACCTAAGCAAAAGTTTGGCTGCTTTGGAGGGTATATTCTTTCGCTATGATCCGAAGGAGGATTTGGTTTTAGAGGATTTTTCTCTATCTATAGGGGAAGGGGAGATTTTTTGTCTTTTGGGAGAATCCGGCTGTGGGAAAACGACTTGCCTACAGCTTCTGGGAGGCTTCCTCTTTCCGGAAAAGGGAAAGATTTTGATAGAGGGAAAGGATTATAGCGCCTTCCCACCGGAAAAAAGACCTGTATCCACGGTTTTTCAGTCCTATGCTTTGTTTCCCCATATGACGGTTTTGGAAAATGTCTGTTATGGCCTAAAATGGAAGGGCTTTTCGAAAAGAGAACAGCGGGATAGAGCGGAAAAATACCTGGATATGATGAAATTATGGTCCTTTCGAGATAGAATGGTGACGGAGCTTAGCGGCGGACAACAGCAAAGGGTGGCTCTTGCCAGATCCTTGGCGGTGGAACCCAAGCTTTTGTTGATGGATGAGCCCTTAAGCAATTTGGATGCAGGGCTTCGGAAGGATATTCGGGAAGAACTGGCGGATTTGCAGCGTAAACTCGGACTTTCCATGCTTTTTGTTACCCATGACCAGGAAGAAGCCATGGAACTGGGCCATAGAATCGGTATTATGGAAAAGGGAAAGATTCTGCAAATCGGAACCGGTGAAGAGCTGTATTTGCATCCGAAAAATGAATATATCCGGCGCTTTTTCGGAGAGTATTTCGTAATTTTTCTGGAAGGGAAAAATCATTTTCTTCGTCCGGAGGATTTTGGAATTTCCTCGGAAAAGGCCAGAGTAGAGCCTTTGTCCGGAAGGCAGGAAGGAAGAAGAGAACTTCGAAAGGAAGGACGGGTGCTTTCCGAGATTTTCCTGGCCACCTACCGCTTGTATAGGGTGAGTATTGACGGAGAGGAAGTCCATATTAAGTTGCAGGCCAATGCTCCTTTCCGGGAGGGAGAGGAAGTAGAGGTATTTTTCTATGAAAAGGAGGAAGAACGATGATTTACTTGGATAATGCGGCAACCAGTCAAAAGAAGCCGAAGGAGGTTTTGTAGGCGGTTCTTCATGCCATGGAAAGTATGGGAAATGCGGGGCGTTCTACCCATGAGGCGGCCCACAGCTCCACAAAGACGGTATTTGATACAAGAGTTTTACTGACGGAGTTCTTTCATGGAAAGAATCCGAGCCATTGTATCTTTACGAAAAACTCTACGGAAAGCTTAAACATGGCGATTCTGGGCAGTTTAAAGCCGGGAGACCATGTGATTACCACGGTGATGGAGCATAATTCCGTCCTTCGTCCTCTTTATGCCATGGAACGG
>CALIEL010000322.1 GCA_938022235.1 Oribacterium parvum | reverse complement strand
TCTGTATATCTTTTCCGATTTCTTCCCCTGCATGCTTCAATTCTTTTGGATAAGTGAGCAAGTTGAACATTTACGTAAGATGACAGAACTCTTCGCGGATAAAGTAATGTGCTTCTATAATATTTTTTCACCTGTGCAATGGATTCGGATCCGTTTGGAATTTTATGACTTGGACTTCGAGCGATTTGTTTATCTTGCAGAGAATTATCCAAAAGAATTGAAGCATGCAGGGGAAGAAATCGGAAAAGATATACAGACTCTTGTAAAGAGGCTTCTTACGGAGACGAAGTTGGATGGGATTTATTATTGCGTTCAGAATGTACAAAGTACGAAATATGATAAAGCTTTGTATCAGGAAGTAGTAGGACAAGCGGAGCTTGCTGTTTTAGATTTGGCAAATCAATTGAGTCCATACAATATTCTCCATATTTGCGGGTATGCACATCATAAAAATGACTTAAGTTTCTACAAAAATTATGAGGCAGGTGCTTATAACTGGGCAGTGCATACCGAAGGAATCAGCTTGCAGGAAGGAAGAAAGCTGTATCCCGGAAAGTGTATACTGGGCGGATTTGATAACAATGCGAAGACAGTAATTACAGAGGGAAGTAGAGAGGAAGTCGAACATTTCGCCGAAGAGTGTATAGAGGAAAGCGGATATCAATCCTTTATTCTTGGAGCGGATTGTTCTGTGCCGAACGAAATGAATGATGAAAGATTGCGATGGATTACCTACTATGCGCAACATAAAAGTAGAACAGAAGGGGTGTAAGCATGGAAAATAGAAAAGATTTGATGGATGCATTTTTGTCAAATAAAGTCGGAGAAAGACCCATTGCCGGATTTTGGCATCATTTTGTTTCTTTTCATAATCATTATGGTTGGGAAGATAAGAGTATTTTAAAAACCGTTGTGGAAGCACAGAAGAAATATATTGATGAAACTAAACCGGATTTTGTAAAGATTATGTCTGACGGATTTTTTGGATATCCATCCTTATGTCAGGAAACAATCACCACAGTCGAACAGCTAAGTTCCGTTCAGTCTATCGGAAAAGATCATCCTTGGATTCAGGCACAGGTCGACTATGTGAAGGAAATTTGCAGTCATGCAGGAAAGGGAGTTTATAAGTATTATAATATCTTTTCTCCGCTGCAGTATATTCGTCTTCGATTTGAAGAGTACGATGAGGATTTCACAAAATTTACTAGGCTATTTAAAGAAAATCCTGAGGTTATGCATACCGTTGCAAAGCGCATCGCGGAGGATACCAAAGCATTAATTCAGAAGTTATTTACCGAAACGGAAGTGGACGGTATTTATTATAGCGTGCAGTGCGTACAGGATAAGAGTTTTACAGAAGCTGTGCATAAAGAGAGGGTGGAGCCGCTTGACCTTGACGTGCTGAATTATATCCTTCAATATACTGATAATGTACTTTTACATATTTGCGGATATGGTAAGTATACGAATCATTTGGAATGGTATAAAGACTATCCGGTAAAGGCTTTTAATTGGGCGATTTATTCTGAAAATATCTCCCTTGCTGAAGGAAAAAAGATTCTGAATAATAAGCCGGTCTTTGGAGGATTTGATAACGCTGAGGGAAGCCTTCTTTATACCGGAACAAAAGAGGAAATTCAGAAAGAAATATATCGTATTCTGGATGAGAGTGGAATACAGGGAGTAGGATTAGGGGCAGATTGCACTATTCGCGAAGATATCGATATCGAAAGATTACAGTGGATTAAAGATATTGCTACAGAGTATGTAAAAGAAAAGAAATAAATCTAGACAGTCATGGGAAGCTCTTTTAAAATCTTTAGAAGGGCTTTCTTTTTTTGTTTTGTAAGCACCATGTGCTTTTTATGATGTTCTCTTAGAGAAGGGTAGGGAGATATGGCAGTGAAATCCTACTTGGATCAGTTTGCAAAAGTAATATCGGATATATTAAATATTGATGTACTGATCGTGGATTCAAATCTGAATGTATTAGGACAAAAACTTGTTTATTATGACATGTACCAGAAAATCAATTTTGGTTCTCTGCTCTATACAGTGATAGAAGGAGGAGAACATTTATCTGTAAAAAGCAGAGAATCTGTCCCTAAGTGCAAGAACTGCAAAAGTTATATGCAGTGCAAAATCGACGGTTTTGTTGGCGTACCGATTTATGATCAAACCGAGGTCATAGGCGCATTAGGGTTAATGGTAAGTAAAAAGAGGGGAAAGAAATTTTTTGATAAAATCGATTCCACCTTTCAGTTTATGGATAACATGGCTGAGCTTATAGCGAAACGAATTGTGGAGCATAGGTCAAAAAAGCGATTGAGGGAAAGGCTGACAAGAGTGGAGTCTATTATTGCGTCTTTGCCGGAAGCGTTGTTATATTGTGACACATTCGGAAATGTAATATATCAGAATTCATCTTTGTGTTCTACTTTTCCTTTGGGGAAAGAGGTAAGTAATATCAGAGAGATTTCTGAAGACATGGTGAAGTACCTAGAAAAGAGAAAATATATTGAGGAAGTAAAGATTACGATTGAAAAATCGACTTTCACTTTTTATGGAACTGTTACGATTGTTCCAATTATTGTGGATGAAGATAAGACAGAGTATTTATGTAAATTTAAATCTTATAGCCAAATACAGAAAGAATCCAATTTTTTTGCAAATAGCACGATGGTGACGTTTTCCTG
Source organism: Oribacterium parvum (assembly GCA_938022235.1). GTDB lineage: Bacteria > Bacillota > Clostridia > Lachnospirales > Lachnospiraceae > Oribacterium > Oribacterium parvum_A. Next base: position 4,532 of record CALIEL010000322.1, on the reverse strand, counting down.
GCTTTCTAAGTATTTGGGCAGGGAAACTGTAGAAGAGTGTAAGGCTCTGGCGGAGTTCGAAGATTGTATATTTATCCAAAGTGAAGACAACGCTTTAAATGAATTGATAGGAAAGGCAATTTTTAATTATTCTAATAGGCGATTGCAGGAACTTCGAGTCATTTATATGCAAAATGTGTACAGAGATTTAATGAATACATTTTTGTTTGACGAACATGGTGTGCTCTGGCAGATGCAAGGAGGAAGTATTATTATCGTGCAACCGGAGAAGATGCTTCTTTCAGTGCAGGAAAACCTTGCTAAATATTTAGAGAAGGAGCGGGAGAGAATTCAGAATCGAGAGCAGGAAAAACGTTCAATTCAGTTTATCTTCTGTTCAACGGAAAATCTGGGAGAACTGGTTCAAAAAAAATTATTTTCCTACAAGCTTTATACGATAATTACGCAGCACTGTATTAGCGGTTTTCAAAGTGCTTATAATAATCGTGCTGTTTTTGAACGGTTTTTTAAGAGCGGTGTTTTATATTACAGTAAAATATATGGGAATAGAGAAGAAAGAGACTTGGAAGCACTATATCGAAAAGCATGGAGAGCATTGGGAAAAAAAGATTTAAGTAGTATTGAAACATATCTGGAAAGCTATTTTAAAAATGATTGTGCTACTGAAATTGAACCGGATTACATTGCAGAAGGTACTGTACAGGATATAGAAAGAACTCGTTTAGGACAATTGATAAAGCAAGATTATACGGTACAGCAGATTTGTGACAAAATGGGTTTTTCACGAAGTGGATTTTATAGAAAGATAGCAAAATATCAGCTGCATTATAAGAAGCGTCGATATACAAAATAAGATTACTTACTGCTTAAAAAATGAGAGGGAGATAAAGTTGAAGCAAAAAAGTAGAGAGAAAAAAATAGATGAAATCTGGGCATCGCAAGACGAAGCATATAATTTAATGAGGGCTTACGATGATATACCTCATAATTATGGAGAGTATAGCCTTTTTCAAGTTGAAGGCGAGTTTATAGATATAATCGGAGAAAACCATGGGATAACCATGACGGAAATTGCAGAATTATTGGGAAAAACACCAAGTGCATGTTCGCAGATTGTGCGAAAACTACGGAAGAAAGAGATGGTAGTACAAGTGCGAGATGAGTTAAATAATAGGAGATTCAGGTTGCTTCTTACTGAGCTGGGCGAGAAAGTATATGAAGGACATCAACTATTTACGAAAGAATGTAAGGATTATTTTACGGAATGCCTGGAGGAGTTCTCTGAAGAAACATTAGAACATTTCTTGGATGTGCAGAGGAAAATTAATCAGTCATACGAGCGTGATATCAAGAAGGGAAGTGCGGTGTTCCCCGTTCCGGGGTTTTATCAGGATCTGAAAAAGAAGTAGAGCGGAGCGATACTTCTTTTTTTGTGCAAGCAGGTATTGTTTCACTTATTATACAGGCTGGTGTAAATTTAGCCTCAATATAACGAATAAAATTAAATTGCACAAAAAAATATTACTTTAATTCATTTTATGCGTCTAAATATACTATTCACTTGTACAAAAAAGTAGAATAGCATACAATATTAATTAAGCTACTTAATAATAAAGTGCCTAAACATCTTTTTCTTTGGTCGGGATTATTGGAATAGAAAGGAGGGAATTCAAGAAGGCAGCGTACAAAAGAGACATTTGGTATTTTTCCTTAGGAAGGAGGACAATGGCTTATGGAAGAGAAGGGGAAAAAACTTGGTCTTTGGAATATTGTTGGCTTAGGTTTAGGAGGTGCGATAGGTACAGGAATATTTGTTTTATTGGGCTTCGGAATCAGATACACCGGCCGTTCTATCGTTCCTGTAGTCATAATCGGTTGCTTTTTTATGCTTCTTGCGTATTGGTATAATTTGGCAATGCCGTTCTTGTTTGTGCTGGAAGGCGGGGATTACAGCATGAAGGCAATGCTCTTTAATCCAATAATGACCGGTGTAGGAGGTTGGATGGTTATTGTAAATGCTTTTGCCATTTCCAGCTACGCAATTGCGATAACAGATTACTTATGTGTTATTTTTCCGGCATTAGAAGTACACCGAACATTGAGTTCTTTTTTGATTTTGACAATTTTCTTTCTATCGACGATTAGAGGTTCGCGGTTTGTGACGATATTAGAAAATCTGGTAACTCTGATTCTTATTGCTGCATTGACTTTATTTGTCGCTTTTGGCATTGGCAAAGTAGATCCTGTTGCATTTTTTAATCCATCTGCAGATGGCGGATTTTTTAGAGGCGGTTTTCTGGGATTTTTCAGTGCTATTGCAGTGATGGGATGGGCCTGTCAAGGGACTACCATGGCACCGGTTTCCATGGCGGCTGTTACAAAAGATCCTAAGAAAACAATTCCTATTGGAATTATTATCATTACTGTTTTACTTGCCATTGTTTATGGTCTTATGGCGTATGTTGCAGCCGGAGTATTACCTTATGGAGAAATTGCGGGAGCAAATCTCAGTGTGACTGCGGAAGCGATTTTCCCTACAAGCTTGTACCTTTTCTTTGTAGTTGGAGGGGGCATCGGTGCCATTGCATCATCCATGCTTGGAGGGCTGGCGATGTTCCGATATCCATTGCTTCATATTGCCGAGGACGGATGGTTACCGGCTGTCTTTAAAAAGACGACAAAGTCCGGCTATCCTTATCTTTCCTATCTTGTTTTTTACGTTGTCGGCGTAATCCCTATATTAACCGGCATGAAGTTGGATTCAGCAGTTTCGCTCGTGATGATACCCTCTATGCTTATTAATCTTTACGTGAATTTAGCTTGTTTGAAGCTTCCGACGAAATATCCGATGCAATGGGAAAAGCGTTCGATTAAGATGAGCAAGGGATTTTATTCATTGTGTTGTGTGCTGGGAGCACTTTGTGCAGGTGTTGTAGCGTTTAACCTATTTAAAGATTTACATATTCGGGATGCTATAATGTGTCTTGTTATATTAGCCATGTTATTTGGTTTCTCTTATTGGAGATTACGAATCGGTGCAGTGAAGAAAGAGGATTTGGAGAAAAGAAAAGAGGAAATAGTACAAGCGGCTTTAGCGGCAGAGGGCTAGGAAAGGAGTTGTTTTTATGAAATATGATTTTACCTCTATAATGGACAGACACGGTAAAGATGCAATTGCGGTAGATGGTTTGGGCACATGGCCCGGCTTTGCTCCGGAGAAACCGGAGCCGGGGTTTGACATTATTCCGATGTGGGTAGCGGATATGAACTTTCCGACAGCACCCAGCATACAGGAGGCGATTATAGAGAGAGTGAAGCATCCGGCATTTGGGTATTTTGCTCCATCGGATGAATATTTTAACAGTATCATAAATTGGCAGGAGAAGAGAAATGGAGTAAAAGGACTTTCTAAAGAGCATATTGGTTATGAGAATGGTGTCTTAGGCGGTGTGATTTCTACACTTACCTCGTATGCTTCGCCGGGAGACGGAGTATTAGTACATAGTCCAACTTATATTGGCTTCACTATGAGTTTATCAAACAATGGCTTTAAAATTGTGCACAGTCCATTATATAAGGACGAAAAAAATATTTGGCGTATGGATTACGCGGATATGGAAAAGAAGATAAAAGAAAATAATATCCATGTTGCTATTTTCTGCTCTCCTCATAATCCTTGTGGAAGAGTGTGGACGAAAGAGGAAATTATCAAAGCGATGGAAGTTTATGAGAAGTATGATGTGACCGTTATTGCTGACGAAATCTGGTCGGATATTATCTTGGAAGGGTATAAACATATTCCAACTCAGTCTGTAAATGATTGGGCACATGAACATGTGGTTTCTTTATATGCGCCGAGCAAGACTTTTAACTTGGCTGGGCTTGTCGGATCTTATCATATAATCTATAACAAGACCTTGCGGGACAGAGTTTGCGCTAAATCTTCGAAGCCGCATTATAATGATATGAATGTTCTTTCTATGCATGCTTTAATTGGCGCATATAAGCAAGAAGGAATGGACTGGCTGGAAGAATTGCGAAATGTAATCACCGAAAATATCAATTATGCGGTAAGTTATATTGAAGAGCACTTTGAAGGGGTAGAAGTTTCTAAGCCGGAAGGTACTTATATGTTGTTTATCGATTGTAGCAAATGGTGTGAAAAGCATGGAAAAACAATCGAAGAGGTGGAAAAAGCAGGCTGGAATGTTGGTGTAGCATGGCAGGACGGTCGTATGTTTCACGGAGAGAATTGTATTCGTTTAAACCTTGCCTTGCCGTTGTCAAGGATTAAGGAAGCTTTTAAACGGATGGATCAATTTGTGTTTCACGGGAAGTAGAAAATTCTTATGAAATCAGATAGATAGAGGATTTTCCGAGGGCGGTAATTACCGCCCTTTTTCCTCGTTCATTTTGCATAAAAATTCCCGGTATTCTTGTGTGATTCTCCGAATTTCTTGGGCACTAATTGACTTTTTTTGCTGTTGCGCTTTTTGCGGTTTGTTTGATTTTAGTTCCCCGTTTTGCGACAG
>CALIEL010000321.1 GCA_938022235.1 Oribacterium parvum | reverse complement strand
TAAACGAATTGATCCGGAGTGTAGTTATCAAGCTTTACTCCGTCAACCTCTGCGTATGGATAGCCGAAATCATTTAAAGCCTCTCCATCCTGTGCAGGGTTCAAGGTAAGGTCTCTTCCATCGGACAAAATCATTCGCTCTGCATCGCAGTTACCAAAGTAGTATTCCTGCTTCTCCTTGGTTTCTGCCTGGTCCTTTGTCCAATTATTCTTTAAAACAGCCTTTAACACATCGGCGGGATCTGCGGAAACCCAACCGGTTCCCTTTAAATAAAACTCTGCCCAGCAGTGCTGATTCTTGGTGATATCATCAGCATTGATACGGATTCCAAAATGCTCTCTGGCAGGAATTCCGGATGCACGGCAAAGTGCTACAAACATGGAGTTAATATCGGTACATTTTCCGGTCATGGTGGTATCTAGAAGAGCACAAACGTCTCCCTCACCACAACCCTTCACGCTCTCATCCCGGTTCATATTGGCAATAACCCAGTCATAGATAGTTCTTGCCTTTTCTAAATCTGTGGTCTTTCCTTCAGTTACTTCTGCGGCCTTGTTCTTCACCTGGTCATTTAAGGGAAGATTCTTGGAAGGCTCCAGATACTTCTTCACATCCTCCGGAAGCTCCGCCTTCTCATCCTCCTTTAATTCAGGGCTTACAATTTCTTCTCTCTTTACCTGTAAATCCAGCTTAACCACTCTATCGGCGGGCTCGGCATTTTCATCCCATTCCACATAAAGCATCTGATTGCCCCAGTCATCTGTATTCATTTCCGCCTTAGCCTTTCCGGCATCATACTTTACGTCCTCAACAGTCTGATACTCACTGCTTTGCGGCACAGGAATCCAAAGGCGAACCTTCTTTCCTTTTTCATACTTGGATAAGTCAACAGTATTGTTTACCGTTCCCTCTACCGTCTTCTTTTCGGAAACCTCTGCCTTTTCTGTTGCCTTCTCTGTGCTCTTCTCTGTAGCGGCAACAGATTCCGTACTTTGCTCGGTACCCTTTGCAGTGCTCTCCACATTGCTTGATGCCTTATTTCCGCAGGCAGCCATTAGTACCCCCACTGTTCCCAAGAGCAACACGAACTTTAAGCTTTTTCTCATTTTTTCCTCCTTAAGCCACTCTTTTAAGCTGTAACGAAGAAGAGTATACGCCAGAGAACCACAGGAGAGAAATTGGATTATTTTATAAATTATCAGTTTTATTGCATAGACTTATAAATACCACTCCATTATTATAGTCTTAAACCACAATTCCAACGCGAAAAAAGAGCTTATCTTACACGACAAGCCCTTTTCCATTTTCCCTTACAGCTTATTCTTTCCTTGCCAATAAAGCAGCGATTCCTCCGGATACTAATGCCAAAATTCCCACTACCAAGTAAATCCATTCAAAAGTGCCGCTGGTTCCGTAAATCTCCAGTACTCCTTTATAGATGGAGCCTACCGTAAGTACCGCCACGCCGCTCTTCCAAAGGAAGAATGCCAAAGAGGTGAAGAATAGCTTCTTTTCCCCTGCCTCATCCCCATTTTCCAAAGAAAGATTCCAAAAGCGATTGCCTGTGCATAGGTTGATAAACTTTGGAAGGAAAATGAGGGTTAATGGGAGTAAAAAGGCATAGCTCATGAAAGCTGAGTACACGCCGTGGGAGAAAAGTCCGTAAATCTGCGCAAAAGCAAAGACAAAGATCGTTATAAAGCCAATGGGGAGAAGAGACTTCCAGGACAGTTGCCCCTCTTTTTTTTCATAAAGCTTCTCCATTTTCTCCATCCTTTCTTCTGCATTGTCCTTTCCGCTAAAGGAATGATAATAAACCACTTGATTCGTTTCCATGTTTTCTCCTTTATTATTAGTATTATGAATTCTTTCCGATATACAAAATATCGCTGACTGCTCGCTCGGAAATTTTGTTTCCATTGGTAGTGGGGTTATTTACCACCTCTCCCTGGAACACCATGGTAGAGGATCCTCCCCCATCCAAGTTATAGACATTTGTCGCCCCTAAAGCCTTCATAAAGTTTGCCAACTCGTAAAGGCTTAATCCCGCACTTTCAGAAGTTCTTCCGTCAGATACCACAAAGAGATAATGGTTCTTGGCTACAGTACCGATAGCTGTTCTTGGATTGCTGGCCATCGCCATACCTACCTCATCATTTTCCGTAACGGCTACCTCTCCGTTCTCTACAAGAACCGGTCCAAAGGAAAGAACCTGCCAAGCCTGCTTCTGAATCAGAGAGTCTGTAGTGGTGTCGGATTCGGAAATGAAGGAAAGGGTTCCATCCTTGGAAATCACCATATCTTCTCCGTTACTTCCCTGGTTTCTGTATACCACACCGTTTCGAATGACATAGCCACTTTGTCTTGCCCCGTAGTAGTCTCCGTTAATCGCTAAAACCGCATTGTTTTCCTCTGCCATATCGGAAGTAGTGTCGGTAATGTTTCTTCCATAGGTATTATTTGCAAATGCGGAAAGAATGCTTGTTCCGTCTGTTACCTCCACATCTGCCACATAAATATTACTATCATAGGCTCTATACTGAGTTACGGTAATTTTGCTCTTACTATCAGAGTACGTGCCGATTACCGTTCCGGAACTTGTGCTGCTTGTACTACCGGTGCTACCGGTGGAATTCGTAGTAGAGTTCGTAGTGGAATTTGTTCCGGAGCTTGTGTTGTTGGATCCGGAACTGCCAGAGTTTGTTTCCCCGGATTTTGTGCCGGAATTGCCGGTAGAAGCGGAATTTCTCTTTCCGCCACCGGGTCTACCCTGTCCTCCCCGTCCCGGGCCGCCTTGACCATGTCCGCCCGGTCCTCCATTTCCGGGCCCACCGAAGCCCTGTCCATTATCGAATCCACCATTTCCGCCAAAGCTCTGATCGGAGCTGTTTTCATCGTAATTCTCGTTATTCTCACCATCCTGATGATAGCCGTCTTGATTAAATCCATTTTGCCCGGAATCATCTTGATTGAAGCCACTTTGTCCGGAGTTATTGGAACTTAAACCGTCCTGATCCTGATTAGCTGCATAGGCATTTTCCACCTCAGAACTCTCCTCTTCATTTATAGACAGCCCGTTGGAATCTAAGTTCTGTCCCGACACCGTCTGCATAGGGTGGGGGATTACGAAGGTATCCAGGAGGGCATAGGAGGTAAATGAAGCCAATGCCACACCACATAT
>CALIEL010000320.1 GCA_938022235.1 Oribacterium parvum | reverse complement strand
GAGATACTTCAGCTAAGCACAACAGTTGGCAAGAGTGTAGTGCCTGTCCTTTCAACATTTGGTGAAAGGACAGTAGATTGTACAAAGGAAAAACTTGAATTTTCTTATGGCTATTATAAAATGCTATTTGTAATAGCGCAGGTTGAGTCTTGAAACAGAGGAGGAGCGCTCCTCTGTTTCGATTTTTAGACAGGCGAGTATGCTTGTCGGGAAAGGAGAGTAGTATGGCAAATTATAAGGGAACAGAAACAGAGAAGAATTTATGGACAGCCTTTGCAGGAGAGTCTGAGGCAAGAAACAAGTATACTTATTTTGCTTCTCAGGCAAAGAAGGACGGTTATCAGCAGATCGCAGCAATCTTAGAGGAGACTGCGGCCAATGAGGAATACCACGGAAAGATGTGGTTTAAGGAGCTGGCAGGACTTGGCGGCGGAATCGGAAACACTCAGGAGAACTTGAAGGCGGCAGCTGCCGGTGAGCATTATGAGTGGACCGATATGTATAAGAGCTTTGCAGAAGTAGCAGCAAAGGAAGGCTTCCAGGAGCTTGCTGCAAAGTTCCGCCTTGTTGCTCAGGTTGAGAAGACTCATGAAGAGCGTTTCTTAAAGCTTTTACAGGGAATCCTGGATGACACCACCTTTAAGGCTGAGCAGCCTACCCTGTGGCACTGCAGAAACTGCGGTTTCATCTATGAGGGAGAGGAAGCACCTGAGACTTGCCCATGCTGTAATCATCCTAAGGCTTACTTCGAGCGTAAGGCTGACAACTATTAAAAAGCACTTCAGCTGAAAGAAAAGAACAGAAATTCTATTCAGTAAAAGTAAGTATCTGTTTTATAAATCCACAGTCTTTTCCATAAAAAGAGGAAGAGACTTGTGGATTTTTTTATGTGCGAAATATTCCTATCTTATATGGACAAAAATGAATTGTCTGAAATTTGAAAAATTAATATTTTTTTCATTGCCGGAGGGCGGAATCCGTGAAAGCTTGCATTGACGGAAGGAAAAGTTTAGGCTAGACTCTAAGCTTAGGGATAAGTCCCTAAGACTGCTGTTTTCCAAGCAAAATGAAAGAAAAAGGAAGATGGCAAAGAGCGTTTTGTATAGAGAAAATTAGATATAGAGAAAGAGGCGTTGTGATGAAAAAAAGTACAGTTTTATTAATTCTGGACGGCTACGGAGATCGGAAGTGCAAAGAGGGAAATGCTATCGCTTTGGCGAACACGCCGGTGATGGATCATTTGAAAAAGGATTATCCCTATGTAGAAGGACAGGCTTCCGGACTGGCTGTAGGTCTTCCCGACGGACAGATGGGAAATTCCGAGGTAGGACACATGAACATGGGCGCGGGCAGAATTGTTTATCAGGAATTGACCCGTATTTCCAAGGCTATTCAGGATGGAGATTTTTTTGAAAATGCTGCCTTAAAGGGTGCTGTAGAGCATTGCAAGAAAAAGGATTCCGCCTTGCATTTTATGGGACTTTTGTCCGATGGAGGAGTACACTCCCATATTGAACATATTTATGGACTTTTGGAGCTGGCAAAGCGTGCCGGTCTGAAGAAGGTTTACCTTCATGCCTTTTTGGATGGAAGAGATACTCCTCCCTACTCCGGAAAGCATTTCCTTATGCAGATTGAAAAGAAAATGCAGGAAATCGGTGTGGGAGAAGTAGCCAGCATTGCCGGAAGATACTATGCCATGGATAGAGACAAAAACTACGACAGAGTGGAGAAGGCTTATCTGGCGATGACCAAGGGAATCGGAGAGAAGGCGGCTTCCGTAGAGGAGGCTATCAGCGCTTCCTACGCCAAGGAGGTTTTTGATGAATTCGTATTACCTACGGTAATCGAGAAAAACGGAGAGGCTCATCTTATTTCTGACGGAGATGCTTGTATCTTCTTTAACTTCCGTCCGGATAGAGCAAGAGAGATTTGTCATTGCTTCTGCGATGATGACTTTAACTTCTTTGACCGTGGAGCCAGAAAAGAGGTATATTTTGTCTGCTTTACCGACTATGACCCCACTATTCCCAATAAGGAAGTGGCTTTTCATAAGGAAGAGATTTCCAATACCTACGGAGAATATCTGTCTTCCCTGGGAAAGACACAGCTTCGTATTGCGGAAACGGAGAAATATGCCCATGTTACCTTCTTCTTTAACGGAGGAAAGGAAGAGCCCTTTAGCGGTGAAGATCGTATCCTGGTTCCCTCTCCCAAGGATGTGGCAACCTATGATTTAAAGCCGGAGATGAGCTGTTACACGGTAACGGAGAAGCTTACAGAGGCGATTCGTTCCGGAAAATATGATGCTATTGTGGCAAACTTTGCCAATCCGGATATGGTAGGACATACCGGTGTTCTTCCTGCAGCCATCAAGGCTATTGAAGTGGTGGATGAGTGCGTAGGAAAGGTTGTGGAGGCTGTGCAGGAAGTGGGAGGTAATCTCTTCATTCTGGCCGATCACGGAAATGCGGATATGATGGTGGACGAGAAGACGGGAGAGCCCTATACCGCCCATACCACCAATCCGGTACCCTTTATCCTTGTGGCAGCGGACAAGTCGTTAAAGCTGAAGGAAGGGGGATGCCTTGCGGATGTAACTCCAACTCTTTTGGATTTGATGGGTATTCCAAAGCCGAAGGAAATGACAGGAAAGAGCCTGCTGGAGAAGTAAAGAAGTATAGCGTAGAGTGGAACATATCCAAGGACGGAAGTATAGCTAAGGACGGAAGTATAGCTAAGGACGGAAGTATAGCTAAGGACGGAAGTGTAGCCAAGGCCGGAAGTATAGCCAAGGACGGAAGTATAGAGAAGCTTAGAAGTAAGGACGCTAGAGTACCTGGAAGGAGTTATTCATGAAAATAGGAATCTGTACAGATTCCGGATCGGGAATACGGAAGGAAGAAAGTGAGAAATTCGGGATTACTGTAGTTCCCATGCCCTTTCGAATGGGGGAACAGGAGTACTTTGAAGGAATCAATATGAGTCGGGAGCTTTTCTTTGAAAAGCTGGCAGAGGGGGAGGAAGTTTCCACTTCCCAGCCCTCTATGGAAAGCCTGATGAAGGCCTGGGATGCCCTGCTTTTGGAAAATGATGAAATCGTTCATGTTCCGTTAAGCTCCGGGCTTTCCGGTTCTACCCAGACGGCTCTGATGCTTTCACAGGAAGAACCCTATTTGGACAGAGTATTTGTTTCGGATAGCAGAGGCGTTTCGGTTACCCAGAGAATGCACTGCCTTTTTGCCAAGGAATTGGCGGAGAAGGGATACACCGGGAAGGCTATACAGCATCTTTTGAATTCCATTGCAGGAGATAACGGCATTTATATCGGCGTAAGTACCTTGAAGTATCTTAAACGGGGCGGCAGAATTACTCCGGTTGCCGCAGCCATCGGTAGTCTCTTGCAGATTAAACCGGTTCTGTCCATCAATAAGGGAGGGAAGCTGGACTCCTTTAAGAAGGTAAGAACGGAAAGACAGGTTCGGGAAGCCATTATTGAGGGCTTAAAGGACAGTCTGGAACGACTGGGAGATCCGGAGGCAAGAAAGTCCTATATTGCCGTAGCCTATACGGACAATCTGGCTCAGGCGGAAGAGTTTCGTGCACAGCTTATGGAGACCTTCCCGAATCGTTATGAGGAAGAGATAGTGATTTCTCCTTTGTCCTTACTGATATCCTGTCATATTGGAGAGAATGGTCTTGGCGCCGCTGTGATTAAGCGTCCGGATGCTTTGGAAAATACTTAGGCTTGGGGAGCAGTGATTTCAAACTGCTCTCCATTTGTTTTGATGAGAATTTCTCCCAGCTTTGCGGTTTCTAAGGGAAAGAGCCGATACTTCTGACAGTTTTCCACAGTGTTTTTGTGGGGATGTCCGTAGCGATTCTTCCTTCCATAGGAAAATAAGGCAAATTTTGCTTGGGTTTCGGACAGAAAACTTGGGCAGGAGGAGGTCTTGGAACCGTGATGTGCAAGCTTTAAAACATCGACTACGGGAGATACTTCCGTTTCCCTGCAATTTTCCAATAAAGCTTCCTCAGCCTCCTTAGGCATATCTCCGGTGAAAAGCATACGAAAATGCCCATACTCCAAAAGACAGCCTATGGAGTGGGCGTTAGCTTCTTCGATGTGGGAAGAATCATTGGGATAAAAGCAGCGGATATAAAGCTGATGCCCCTTAGTATCAGGCAATCCTTTTTTTGTCGTAGCGTGATTTTCTGTCATAGTGCTATTTTCCGCCATAGCATTAACTTTCGTAGGAAGACAGATTCCCTGTTCAGAAAAGACAAGTTCATCTCCTTTTTGCCAATAGGAGATATCCGCTCCGTGATTGTAAGCCAAACGCTTTAACAAGTCATAACGATGGTCCTCTAAGGCGGAGGCGGGAAGGATTAAATGGGATAAGCTTATGGAGGGATTCTTTTCCAGTAGAGCCTGTATTCCGCTGATATGATCCCGGTCACAGTGGGTGAGGAGGGCATAATCGATATGCTGAATCCTTTTGGCCTTACAATAGGGAAAGAAAATCTGTTCCGGAAATAAGTTCTTACTGGTGGAGCCGTTGTCGATGGTGAAAACCATATTTCCTTTTCGAAGAACAAAGCCATCACCCTGGCCCACATCCAGGGCGGCAATTTCCAGTTCCTTAGGGGGCTTGGGCAGATAGAGCGGAAGGGAAAGCAAAAAGCCCAGGGAGAGTAAAAGGGACAAGAAAGTACGATACACTCTGCAAAGACAGGGGCGTAAAAGCCTTCTTTTCAAAGCTTTGAAAAAGAAGTTTTTTTGCTCGGAAAAACAGTTCATTGGCCCGAAAAAGAAGCTCATTCTCTCGGAAAAGAAAGTTTTTGTTTTGGGAAAGAAAAAGAGAAGGTAGAGAACAAGAAAATAAAATATCACCGAGAGCACTTGCATCTTTCCAAGGGGAATCCGGGAAAAGGGAAGAGCAAGGCTTTTTTCCATGAGAAGGTGAAATAATTGAAACAGGCGATTTACAAAAAATTGGGAGGAAATGCCAAGAAGACGGAGGAGTAGAAAGTCTTGCTCCGGCAGATAGGAAAGAAGGATAGAGAATGCCCCAAGAAGAAAGAAAAAGGGGAGAAGCGGGAGTAGAAACAGGTTTAATAAGGGAGCATATAACGGAAAGGAGAACTGGATTAAGGAAAACAGGGGGAGCAGAGCCAGATAAAAAAGGAAACTGCCTTGCAAACGATGGGGAAGAGTAGAGAGAAAGCAGGGGACAAGCTTAGAAAGAAAAGAAGGAAATTTCAAAAGAACTGAGGGGTGCTTGGAGAGAGCAAGCTTATGTTTTTTACAAATCTTGGAAAGGACTTTCTCCTTCTTTTTTCGAACTGTTTTTCCGGGACGTTCTTCTAAAAGGAAGAAAACAAAGAGGGTGAAGAAGGAGCACTGCATTCCGACGGAATAGAGGGAGAGCGGATTCAGCCAAAGCAAAAACAGTAAGGCGAAGGAAAGCTGGGAGAGCAGGTCTTTTCCTTTTCCCAGCTGTATGGCGGCAAAACGGAGAAAAAGCATGAAAAGAGCGCGAAAGGCGGAGTGGGAAGAACCGGTAAAAAGAAAATAGGAAAACAGAAAGAAGGAAGTGATAAGAGAAGAAAGTAGGGAGGAGAGTTTTGCTTTTCGAAGGAGCCGGTAGAAAAACTCTCCCAGAAGAGATAGATGTAAGCCGGATATGGCCAGAATGTGAGATATACCGGCACTTTGATATAGGCTTTTTTCAGATAAGGTGATTCCTGAACGTTCTCCTAAGAATAGACTTTTTAAAAAGGCTGCCGTCTCTTCCGAGAAAAGTGCATCTATTCTGTTTCCAAGGTCTTGCTTCAGGGTAAACAGCTCTTTGGCAAAGGGGGAGGGCTCTCCCAGGATATGCCCTATAGTCTTGGCTTGAAATACTCCGGAAATTCCCTCTCCCTTATAATAGGAGAGGAGAGAAAACTCCCCTTCGTTGGTGGCAGGTTTAAGCTCTAAAAAATGGCCTTTTACAGAGCAAATCTGTCCCGGAAGCGGAAGGGGTATAGAGTCATCCCCGGCGGACTCCTTCGAGAGATATAGAATCAGCTTTTGAAAGTGAAGGTCATTTCTTTTTTGATATTTTTCTTTCTTCTGCAAAGGAGAATTCTTTTTTTCTAAAGCGGTGTCCGCGATACAGGAGCCAAGAATGATCTTCCATTTCTTTTCCTGCTCTTCGATATACAGTACTTTGCCTCTCAGGACAGTCTGTAAGGGAAGGATATAGCCGATGTTTTCCCTTTCCGCTCCATAACGATGATTTACGAAATAGAAGTTTAGCATAAACAGAGTCAGGTAAAGAAGGGAGCAAAATAACAGTCGATTTTTCTTTTGCTGTAAGAGAAAGAGGAATAGAAACAGCAGGGAAAAAAGGAATAAGAAACGGTAGGAAAAAGGAATTTCGGGAGAAAGAATCAATTCTCCCAATAGGGCAAAGAGAGCCAAAAAGAATAGGGGACGGGAAAGAAACATATTGTGCTCCTTGGATCGAGGAAGTTAAGGAAAATATCATGGATAGTGAACAAGCTGTGAATGTAAAAAGAATGTAAAATGAAGTGAATATAAAAAGAATGTGAAATGAATGCGATAAAGAAAAGTTAGCGGCATGGAAGCCGTAAAGAAAGTATTGAAAATAAAAAGATATTTTCCCTATCCTAATTCCAAAGCCGAAAAAAAGCAATAAAAAAACTCCCCCAAAATAGGGGAGCCTTTTTGTGCATTTTACTGCATCTTGTTTACAGCTGTGTAAATCTGAGAAATCTTACGAGAAGCGTTGTTAGCCTTGTAGATGCCCTTGCTACGTGCCATTGCAATCTTCTTCTGTGCCTTAACCAGCATGGTCTCGGCAGTTGCCTTGTCACCGGCCTCTACAGCAGTGAAAACCTTCTTCATGTAAGTCTTTACTTCGGAACGGATTGCCTTGTTTCTTTCATTTCTCTGTGCCGCTACCTGAATTCTCTTTTTTGCAGATTTGATATTTGCCATGATTAAAACCCTTTCTTCCATAAGACTTTCCTGCCGCGGAAAACAAAATCCTATGGGAACAAAATAGAATGTATTCTTGTATTCTCTCTTGTTTTCAAATATCTGGACACGGACAGTTTGAAAACATACGCAACAATAATAGCGAAAACAGCTAGAACTGTCAAGGCGTGTATGCAGAAAAATAAAGGAAATACAGAGATAAAATGTAGTATAAATACAGGAGGGAAATACAGCAATAGCATTTTGTGGAAAAATCTTCCTTCTTATGGTATAGTTCCGAATGATTCTATTGCATGAAAGATGAGTTTTATGGGGGATATGCCTTAGATTAGGAAAGGAAACCCTCTATTCATTCTTTATAGGAGACAGGATGGAAAAAATTAAGCAAGAGCGAATTCGTAATTTTTGTATTATCGCCCATATCGATCACGGAAAATCCACTTTGGCGGATCGTATCATTGAAATGACGGGCACCTTGACGGAAAGAGAGATGCAGTCTCAGGTTCTGGACAATATGGACATTGAGCGGGAGCGGGGAATCACCATCAAATCCCAGACTGTTCGTATTGTGTATAAGGCGGAGGATGGGGAAGAGTACATCTTCAATCTTATCGATACTCCCGGACACGTGGACTTTAATTATGAGGTAAGCCGTGCATTGGCGGCCTGTGACGGCGCTATTTTGGTGGTGGATGCCACACAGGGAATTCAAGCCCAGACTCTGGCCAATACCTATCTGGCTTTAGACCATAATCTGGAAATTATTCCTGTCATCAATAAAGTAGACCTGCCCTCCGCGGATCCGGATTTGGTAGCCCATGAAATCGAGGACGTTATCGGTATTGAAGCCTTGGATGCTCCAAGGATTTCTGCGAAAACCGGTTTGAATGTGAAAGAGGTATTGGAAGCGGTGGTAAAGCGTCTTCCCCCTCCCGGCGGTTCCATAGAGAACCCCTTACAGGCACTGGTTTTTGACTCCTTATACGACAGTTATAAGGGAGTTATCATTTTCTGCAGAATTAAAGAAGGCAGCGTGAAAAAGG
>CALIEL010000319.1 GCA_938022235.1 Oribacterium parvum | reverse complement strand
TTGCCATAAAGAGGAAAGCAGAGCCTAAGATGATTAGAACGTAGCTCATTCCCAGATTCTGTAGTTCCGCATTAGCCCCTAAAATTGCCAAAACCTGCTTCGGAAAAAAGAGCCCGAAGAAGGTGAAGGGCAGGGCGAAAATGAAGTTCCAAAAAATAGCTTGTAAAAAGAAGGAGCTTACATCCTTTCCCGCAGCCTGTCGGATGCTGTATCTGGTGGCACAACCCACCGCAATCATATTGCCCAGGGCATTGAGAAGGCCGTACAGCGGAAGAATCAAATTTAAAACCGCAAGTCCATCGGTTCCCGCATAGGAAGAAATAAAATAGGTATCCGCTAAAATATAAATGGAAAGTCCAATCATCCCGGCTATACTTTGACTGACATAACGAAAAAACTTCTTCATTTCTAAATTCCCCTGACTCTTAACATACTCACAATAAATTGCAAAACCACAGATGAACGCAAAACCAATAAAACCACCGATAAACGTCAATTCAATAAAACCACCGATAAACGCTGATAACTCTCAAAACTCAAGATTTTTTTGCGAAAAAAATTTTACGGTAGTATAATGGCTGTCATTGTAGCATGGAAGTAGAAAAATTGCCAGAGAAGGGAGCGGAAGACATGGCCATAAGCGAAGAGGAGAAGTTTCGGCAAATGCTGGAGGAGCCGGTGAATCGTTTGATTCCCAAGCTGGCCGTTACTTCCATGGTGTCCATGATTGTGGTGGCGGTGTATAACATGGCGGACACCTTCTTCGTTTCCCGCTTGGGAACCTCCGCCTCTGCCGCAGTGGGAGTGGTATTCTCCATGGCGGCAATTATTCAGGCAATCGCCTTCATGATCGGCATGGGTTGCGGAAACGAAATTTCCCGTTTGTTGGGAGCGAAAAAGCAGGAAGAAGCGGAAAGATATGTGGCAGTCGGATTTTTTACGGAATTGATTATCGGAACTATGATTGCGGTGATTGCCGGCATTTTCGTAGAGCCCCTGGTTTATGCTTTAGGATCCACCAAAACCATTTCTCCCTATGCCATGCAGTATGCCAGAATCATCCTTTTCGGAAGCCCCTTTATGATGGCTTCACTGGGCATGAACAATATGCTCCGCTTTCAGGGAAATTCCTTTTATTCCATGATTGGCATCAGCACCGGCGGTGTCCTCAATATGTTTTTGGATCCTCTCTTTATTTACGTTGAGAAAATGGGGATTGGCGGCGCTGCGGTGGCTACCGTAATCAGTCAAATGATATCCTTCGGCATTTTATTGTACCAATGCAACAAGATGCCGGCCTGCATTTCCGTAGCATTTCGAAATTTTAAGCCCAGCTTAAAACGTTACAGCATTATTCTGCGCTTCGGCTGTCCCAGCCTTGCCAGACAGGGAATTGCCGGTGTTTCCACCATTTTGCTGAACTTTTCCGCCCAT
>CALIEL010000318.1 GCA_938022235.1 Oribacterium parvum | reverse complement strand
GGATGGGCGTCATCCTAAGGCGGTATCCTTTACCGGAAGTCTGGAAGAGGATCTGGCCAGAAGGGATTTTACCATCAATGCCATGGCCTACCACATGGATCGGGGCATCATAGACTGCTATCATGGACAAGAAGACCTTGAAAATAAAAGAGTCCGCACCGTGGGAAGGGCAGAGGAACGCTTTACGGAGGACGCCCTTCGTATGATGCGGGGAATTCGTTTTTCCGCCCAGCTGGATTTTCAGATAGAAGCGGACTGCCTTCAGGCCATGCTGGCTCTTCGGGAAAACCTCGGAAAGGTTTCCAAGGAGCGGATTGCGGTGGAGCTGGTGAAGCTTTTATGTAGCCGTCATCCGGAGCGGGTGAAGCTGCTATTTTCCACCGGCCTTTCCGACTTTGTGACACGGCATTTTTCGGAAATCGAGAAGCGGGGTATTCCTTCTCTTTTAGGAAATGCCAAGGATAAGAAGTATCTGCGCTTGGGGCTTCTGCTAAGGCACCTGCCGGAGTACGCCAAGGAGATTTTGGAAGAGCTGAAGCTGGATCGGGAATGTATTGATCAGGCTTCCGCCTTTGTGGAGCTCTTTTCTTTGGAAGAGGCGGATTCTCCCTATGCCCTTCGGAAACGGCTTTCTTGGTACGGACTTGAACTGATTCAGGACTTTTATGATACCAAGGCGCTCCTTTTGGAAAATGTTTCCAATACCCCGGGAAAGGCTATGGCGGAGCAGGTGCAGCTTCGACTTTCATGGCTTCAAAAGATTCAGGAGGAGGGGGATTGCTACACCCTTTCCAATCTAGCAATTAAGGGAAAAGATTTACTGTCTATAGGAGTGCAAGCCGGGCCGGCTATGGGAGAACTTTTGCATCAGGCTTTGGATTATGTGATGCTGAATCCTTCGGAAAATGATAGAGAAGCTTTGCTTTCTTTTGTAAAAAGCCGAATTTGTTAATAATTAAACAAAAATAAAAGTGTACAACAGTATTTAAGAGGAAAATCTAGTCAAAATAGACAAGTTTTCCTCTTAAATACTGTTATTATTTATAAATTTTATCGCTATTATATCGACATTTTATAAATAATGATTATAATGAATATTGTAGAGGAAAAATCTCACTGTTTTTCCGAAAAAATAGAAAGAATTTTCGGGATAGAAAGAGCTGAGCCTATGATTGGAATTATAAATCCCTCCTTGGACCCCTTTTATAATCAGGCCTTGGAAGAATATCTTTTTCAGAATAGAACGGAGCAGGATATTTTTCTTCTTTGGCGGAATACTCCGGCAGTTATCGTAGGCTGTTATCAAAACATCAGCCAGGAAGTAAGCTTATGCCGGTTAAAGGAAAGAGGGATTCCGGTTGTTCGCAGAAGCAGCGGCGGAGGTACGGTGTATCATGATTTAGGCAATGTGAATTACAGCCTAATGAAGAAAAGAAACAAGATTTTAGAGTATGACGATTTTCTCCTTCCGGTAATCGATGCTTTACGAAGACTTGGGATTAAGGCGGAGAAGAACAGGTGCTCCGATATTGCCATAGGGGGAAAGAAGATTTCCGGCAGTGCCCAAAAGGCCACCGGAGAACGGGTTTTACACCATGGGACTCTACTTTATACATCGGACTTAAGTCTTTTGGATGAGATTACCACCAAGAATAAAAGTGTTCACATTCAGTCGAAGGCTTCTCCCTCGGCAATCTGCAAGGTTTGTAATATCAGTGAATCCTGGGAAGGCTTAGGAAAGGAAGGATGTCCCTTTACGGAGCTTCCTCCCATAGAAAGCTTTATGGAAGCCTTAATGGCATCCATGGTAGCTAAGCCGGAAGCCTTAGCTCTTACAGAGGCGGAAAAGGCGGAGGTAGAGAGGATTTGCCGGGAAAAATACCATTCTTGGGAATGGACCTATGGAAAAACCCCTCATTTCTCTTTTGAGAAGGAAGGCGTTTTCCAAGGAGAAAAGATACGGATCAGTTATCAGGTCCGGAAGGGAAGAATCGAAGATTTTACGATACAGTCCCCTTATTTTTCAGAAGAGGAAGTCAGAGCACTTTTCCAAGGACAGCCATTTTCTTTAGAGCTTTTTGAAGAAAAGTTTTCCGATTTGGCGGAAAGGCTACAGAATCAAGACAGCATGGAACGCAGAGAAGCTTTATTGTCTCTGGCTTTATAGAAGGAGTAGAAGATGAAGAAAGAAATTGTGATTCCGAAGTTAAGACCGGAGATGCAGGAGGCAGTAGTTTGCGCCTGGTTGAAGGAAGTGGGAGACCCGGTAAAGAAGGGGGAACCGATTTTTGAGATTGAAACCGACAAGGTGGTTACCCAAGTGGAATCCGGCTTTGAGGGAACTTTGGTAGAACAGTGCTGTGAAGAAGGAGATACGGTAGGGGTATTGGAGAAGGTCGCTTTGATTGAAGAGACAGCTTAAGGCGAGGAGTATAGAGACCGCCAAAAGTAATGATAGGCCTTCAAAAGCAATGATTATAGAGACTGGTGCTAAGAATGGATGAAAAAGACGTTCTGAAGGCAGTGATTGAAAAACAGCTTTAGGACAGGATAGGGAGTGAGATAGGGAGCGAGATATGGAGAAGACATTGGAGAAAGCGGAGGATTTACAGGCTGCCCCTCCTTCTTTAGGGAAGAAGCCGGACTGGCTGAAGGTTCGATACAATCAGGAGGCTACCGAAGAGGTGGCGGCACTGATGAAGGATCTCCGTTTGAATACCGTTTGTAAGGAAGCCAACTGTCCCAATATGGGAGAGTGCTACAGGAAGCACACGGCAACCTTTATGATTTTGGGAAGCGTTTGCACCAGAAATTGTCGCTTTTGCAATGTAAGCTGCGGAAGACCGGAGGCAGTGGACGAAGAAGAGCCTATGAATGTGGCCAAGGCGGCAAAGCAGCTACATCTGAAGCATGTGGTTTTGACCTGCTCCACCAGAGATGACTTGGAGGATGGAGGCGCCTTGCAGTTTGCCAAGACCATTCGGGCGATTCGGGAGCTTTGCCCCGGCACTACCATTGAAACTCTGATTTCGGATATGAAGGGAAGGACAGAGTCCTTAGACATTGTTCTGGAGGCTAAGCCGGATGTACTGAATCACAATGTGGAGACGGTAAAGGAATTGCAGAGGGCAGTTCGGCCCCAGGCGGCTTATGAAAGGTCCTTAGGAGTGCTCCGTTACTGCAAGCAACATTCCCCGGATATCCGGGTAAAGACCGGCTTTATGGTAGGGCTTGGAGAGACGGAAGAGCAGATTGACAGGCTGATGGATGATGTGCTGGAAACCGGCTGTGATATCTTAACCATCGGACAATATCTGCAACCCACCAAGGAGCATTATCCCTTGGCCAGATATGCCACACCGGAGGACTTTGCTCGCTATAAGAAGAATGCCCTTTTAAAGGGCTTCCATCATGTGGCCTCCGCTCCCTTAGCCAGAAGCTCCTACAGAGCCTGGGAAGCTTTGGAGGACGTGCATGGTTTATATTGATTTAGATTCCACGGATGTTTATGAGAACTTTGGTTTGGAATATTACTTAGCCAAAGAAAAGAACTTGGAAGACACGGTTTTCCTTTTTTGGAGAACCACTCCTACCCTGATGCTGGGAAAGTATCAGAATTTGGCGGAGGAAGTGAATCTTCCCTACGCCAGAGAGCAGAAGATGAATCTGGTTAGGAGGATGAGCGGCGGCGGCACCATTTACACGGACCCGGGAGGATGGCAGTTTACCTTCATTGACCGCTATAAAGAAGAGGGGATAGAGTTTAAGAAATATCTAAGCCCGGTTCTGGACGCCCTGGCAAAGCTTTCCGTAAAGGCGGAGTTTAACGGTAGAAATGACCTTTGTATCGAAGGACGCAAGTTTTCCGGCAATGCCCAGTATCATCTTGGGGAAAGCATTGTCCATCACGGATCCCTGCTTTTTTCCACGGATATCGAGAAGATGGTGAATTCCACCAGGGTGGATGAGTACAAGATTATTTCCAAAAGTATCCAGTCGGTGCGTGAGAGAGTTTGTAACATCTCTGACCATTTGCAGGAGAAGATTTCCCCGGAGGACTTTAAGGAACTGATGGTTTCCGCTATTTTGGGAGAAGAGAATAAAGCCAATCGCCTGGAGCTTTCCAAGGAAGAAATTCTGAGAGTTAAGGAACTGGCCAAGACTCATTTTCAAAACTGGGACAGTCTGTACGGAAAGAATCCGAAGTTCAATATGGAAAAGATTGGACGCTTCCCGGGAGGGAAGATGCATTTTTCCTTAGAGATTCAAAAGGGCAAAATACAGGAAGCTTCTATTAGCGGAGATTTTTTCAGTACCCTGGATTCTGAGGAGATCAGTAAAGCCTTTGTAGGATTGGCTTTTGACCGGGATTCCCTTTTAAAGGGTCTTACGGAAAGAGGCTTGGAGGGAAAGCTTTATCGGATTTCCGTAACGGAGATTGCGGATATGCTTGCCTAAAGGGCTTTGACGGACAAGCAGGCCGGTTGAACCGGAGAAAACCCATATATTTTTATTTTTTTACACATTGAAAAAGAAAAAAATTTTTTTATAATGAGTTATAGAGTAATTACTTTTTGCCCGAATGTTCTGATATTAGGGGTCAGGCGATGGGGAAAAAGCATGATGATAAAATCACCATAAAACAAAGGAGGCAGTTTATGGAATTAAAGACACCGTTGTATGAAGCACATGTGAAGGCAGGTGGAAAGATTGTTCCTTTCGCCGGATTTCTTCTTCCTGTTCAGTATGAGCAGAGTGGAGTCATCAAGGAACATATGGCTGTTCGAACCGAAGCCGGACTTTTCGACGTGTCCCACATGGGTGAGGTACTTTGTAAAGGAAAGGATGCATTGGCAAATCTTCAGAAGATTTTAACCAACAATTTTGAGAACATGGTGGACGGACAGGCAAGATACAGCCTGATGTGTAATGAAAACGGCGGTGTGGTAGACGATTTAATCGTTTACAAGAAAGGGGACAACGACTACTTTATCGTTGTAAATGCTGCCAACCGTGAGAAGGACTTTAACTGGATGGTACAGCATAAGTTCGGGGATGTGGAATTCACCAATGTATCCGATGATTATGCCCAGATTGCCCTTCAAGGCCCTAAGGCTATGGATATTATCAGAAAGCTGACCTCCGAAGAAAATATTCCTCAGAAATATTACCATGCCGTATTTAATGCTACGGTTGACGGTATTCCCTGTATTGTTTCCAAGACCGGTTATACCGGAGAAGACGGTGTAGAGCTGTATCTGGACAGCAGCAAGGCGGAGGAAATGTGGGATAAGCTTTTGGCAGCAGGAAAAGAAGAGGGACTGATTCCCTGCGGGCTTGGTGCCAGAGATACCCTTCGTATGGAAGCGGCTATGCCTCTCTACGGTCATGAGATGGACGATGAAATCACTCCCCTTGAGACCGGATTAAAGTTTGCGGTAAAGATGGATAAGCCTGATTTTATCGGAAAGGCTGCTATTGAAGCTAAAGGAGAGCCGAAGATTAAGAGAGTCGGCCTGAAGGTTACCGGTAGAGGTATTATCCGCGAGCATCAGGACGTTTTGGCGGGAGACCAGGTGATTGGTCACACCACCTCCGGAACCCACTGCCCATTCTTAAACTATCCGGTAGGAATGGCATTAATCGATCCCAAGTATGCAGAGGTGGGTACTCAGCTTCAGGTAGACGTTCGGGGACGTAAGGTGGATGTAGAAGTGGTAGCGCTTCCCTTCTACAAGAGAGAGAAATAAAAGCAAAACATTTTTCAAGAGAGATTGCAGGCTTTAGGAGCAATACTCGAAGAAAGGCAAATTTTTAAAATCAGATTTTCTTCCGGGAAGATCTATTTTATAAAGAAAACGGTTTAATCAACACTACTTATTTTAAGGAGGAAAAAAAGATGGCAGTTCAGAAGGGATTACTTTATTCCAAGGATCACGAGTGGGTAAAGGAAGAAGGCGGAGAGTTCGTGGTAGGAATCACAGACTATGCACAGAGTGAGTTGGGAGATTTGGTTTTCGTAAATCTTCCTGAAGAAGGGGACAGTGTAACTAAGGGAGAGGCTTTCTCTGATGTTGAGTCTGTAAAGGCTGTTTCCGACGTATTATCTCCATTAACCGGTGTGGTTAGTGCAATCAATGAGGCTGTTTTGGATGCTCCCGAAAGCATCAACAGTTCTCCCTATGAGGCTTGGTTCGTAAAGGTAAAGGATGTTACAGAGAAGGAAGAGCTTCTTTCCGCAGAAGAGTATGAGGAGTTCTTAAAGACACTGTAAAGAGATAGCATGAGGATTCTTCCGACGAAGAGGATAGAATGGGAAAAAGGAGTTCTATCCTCTAAAGAGAAGAAACTATCCGAAAGAAAGGTGGTGGACTTATGGGAAAATACATTCCCAATACCGACGCGGAGCAGAAGGCGATGCTGCAGGAAAGCGGTTTTTCTTCCTTTGATGATCTGTTTAGAGATATTCCACAGGAAGTAAAATTAAAAGGCGAGCTTTCTATTCCTGCCGGTTTATCCGAGTTGGAAGTACGTAGAGATATGTCTGCATTGGCAAACAAAAACGTAGTGTTCCCGGTTATCTTCAGAGGTGCCGGAGCATACCGTCATTTTATTCCCTCTATCGTAAAGAGCGTGATTGGTAAAGAGAATTTCTTGACGGCATATACCCCGTATCAGGCAGAGACCAGCCAAGGTATTTTACAATCTATTTTTGAATATCAGACCATGATTTGCGACTTGACCGGCATGGACGTATCCAATGCTTCCGTTTATGACGGAGCTGAGGCTGCGGCTGAGGCAGTAGCAATGTGCAGAGAGAGAAAGAGAAGCAAGGCTTTGATTTCCGCTCTGATGCATCCGGATACCATTTCAACCATTAAGACCTATTGCCATGGTAACGGTATGCAGGTAGAGATTATTCCGGAGAAGGATGGTTTGACCGATGTGGAGGCTTTGAAGGCTAAGGCAGATGCGGAATCTGCTGTAGTTTTCATCCAGCATCCGAACTTCTACGGAAATCTGGAGGATGCAGAGAAGATTGGAGAGATTGCCCATGAGGCAGGGGCAAAGTTTGCTATGAGCGTAAATCCCATTTCTCTTGGTATTCTTAAGACTCCCAGAGAGTATGGAGCGGATGTTGCGGTTGGTGACGGACAGCCTTTAGGACTTCCCATTGCTTTCGGAGGACCTTACCTTGGATTCATGGCATCCACTGATGCGATGAAGAGAAATCTTCCCGGAAGAATCGTAGGAGCTACAGAGGATCATCAGGGAAGAACCGGTTATGTATTGACCCTGCAGGCCAGAGAGCAGCATATCCGTAGAGAAAAGGCTTCCAGTAACGTATGTTCCAACCAGGCACTTTGTGCTTTAGCTGTAGGTGTTTATCTTGCAGCAGTAGGTAAGGAAGGCTTAAAGGAAGCGGCAAGTCTTTCCACTTCCAAGGCTCATTATTTGGCCAAGGAATTAGAAAAGATCGGCTTTAAGCCACAGTATAAGGCAGATTTCTTCAATGAATTCGTAACAGAGTCTTCCGTTTCTTCCGCAAAGGCATTAGAGGCTTTAGAGAAGGAAGGCATCCTTGGCGGATATCCTCTGGATGATAAGAGAATTCTCTGGTGCTGTACGGAAGTTAATGATAAGGCTTCCATGAACCGTGTAGTAGAAATCTTAAAGGAGGTGAAGTAATGCTTATTTTCGAGAAAAGCAAATCCGGCAGACATTGCAGTTTGTTCCCTCCCTGTGATGTGGAAGTGGTAGATGTTCCTGCAAAGGATCAAAGAAAGGCTGAATTACATTTGCCGGAGCTGTCAGAGACAGAAATCAGCAGACATTACACAGAGCTTGCTAAGAAGTGCAGAGGTGTAAATGACGGCTTCTATCCTTTAGGTTCCTGCACCATGAAGTACAATCCGAAGATTAATGATGATATGGCAGCTTTGCCCGGTTTTGCAGAGATTCATCCCTTGCAGCCGGAGCATACCGTACAGGGTTGCCTTTCCGTAATTCAGGAGATTGAAAAACTTCTTTGTGAAGTAACCGGTATGGATCGTTTAACGGTTCAGCCTGCAGCTGGTGCTCACGGAGAGTTCACCGGAATCATGCTGATTAAGGCTTACCATGAGAGCAGAGGGGATTTTAACAGAAACAAGATTATTATTCCTGATGCGGCTCACGGAACCAACCCCGCAACCGCTACTATGGCAGGTTACAAGGTGGTAACCATTCCTTCCAATGAGCACGGCTGTGTAGATATGGAGAAATTCAAGGCGGTTTTAGGGGACGACGTTGCCGGCTTGATGCTGACCAACCCCAATACCGTAGGTATTTTCGATGAAAATATCTTAGAGATTACCAAGTTAATCCATGATTGCGGCGGATTAAACTATTATGACGGTGCCAACTTAAACGCTATCATGGGCGTTGTTCGTCCCGGAGACATGGGCTTTGACGTTATTCACTTGAATCTTCATAAGACCTTCTCCACACCGCACGGTGGCGGAGGACCCGGAAGTGGAGTTGTAGGATGCAAGAAGCTTCTTGCTGATTTCATGCCCGGATATCTGGTAGACGGAGATGAAGTGAAGAAGTTTGTGAAGGCTCCAAAGTCTATCGGAGACATGAAGGCCTTCTACGGAAACTTCTTAGTAGTGGTTAGGGCATTAACCTATATCAAGACTTTAGGAAAAGAAGGAATTCCACAGGCTAGTAAGAATGCGGTGCTGAATGCTAACTACATGATGAATAAGCTGAAGGATCTCTATACCATGGCTTATAATCAGATTTGTATGCATGAGTTCGTTATGAGCTTAGAGGATCTTAAGCAAAAGACAGGGGTTTCTGCAATGGACATTGCCAAAGCCCTGTTGGATAACGGAATGCACCCGCCCACAATGTACTTCCCGCTTATCGTTCATGAAGCTTTAATGATTGAGCCTACAGAGACAGAGTCCAAGGAAACTTTGGACGATGCTGTAGCTGTTTTCAGAAAGCTTTATGAGGAAGCTCAGACCAATCCCCAGGCGCTTCATGATGCTCCTGTAACTACTCCGGTAGGAAGATTGGATGAAGTAAAGGCGGCAAGAGAGCCGGTACTTCGTTATGAGTGGAAGTAAAGGCAAAAAGAACTGATGCTTCACTATGAGTGGAAGTAAAAGCAAAAAGAACTGATGCTTCACTATGAGTGGAGATAAAGGCAAAAAAGTCGATACATTATTTCGAAAGAAAGTAAAATAAAGTCGATGATTAGAGAGCTGTTATATAAGGATAAAAGAGAGAGTGAACAAGAGTTTTGTTTGAAAAAGCAAGAGCTTTATCGAAACAAGCAAAAACTTAGGTTCTTCTTTGAAGGAGTCTTTATGTAACAGCTCTTCTTGCTAAAAAGCTAAATGGGCGCTAAGGGAGAGAGAAATTAAGGCAAATAGCGAAAGAAAGCTAAGCCGGTATTGCTCTGAGAACCTTGTGAGACAGCAAATATTAGGAGAGTAAGATTTATGAGTTATGATGTGATTATCATAGGAGCCGGTCCTGGCGGATATGTAGCGGCATTAAAGTCTGCAAAGCTGGGCTTTAAGACAGCTGTGGTAGAGAAGGATAGAGTGGGAGGAACCTGCTTAAACAGAGGCTGTATTCCTACAAAGGCCATGGTTCATGCTACTGAGCTTTACAGAGAAATGCAAAATGCAAAGGAGTACGGCATCTTTGCCGAGAATATTTCCTATGACTACGGCAAGATTTTGGAATATAAGCAGGACATTATCAATAAGCTGGTAGGGGGAGTAGAGCAGCTCTTTAAGTCCAACGGCATTGATTACCTGAAGGGACTGGGAACTTTAGAGAAGGACGGTTCCGTTACCGTAAGCGGTGGAGAAGGAGCAGGAAATTATCAGGCAAAGCATGTGATTTTGGCTGTTGGATCAAAGCCTGCCTTAGTACCGATTCCGTGACTGGATAGTGAAGGAGTATTAACCAGCGATGAACTCTTCCAGTTAACGGAAGTACCCAAGAGCTTAAGCATCATTGGCGGAGGAGTAATCGGTGTGGAGTTTGCCTCCATTTTCGCCTCCTTAGGAACCAAGGTTACCATTCTGGAGGCTCTGCCCAGTATTCTGGCCAACATGGATAAGGATATTTCTCAGAATTTAAAGCTGATTTTAAAGAAGAGAGGCATCGATATCCATACCTCCGTTAAGGTGGAGAAGGTGGAAAAGGAAGCAGAGGGAGTTTCCTGCTTCTATACCGAGAAGGATGAGCCGGTGAAGGTAACATCCCAGTACGTGCTTTGCGCAGTAGGTCGTGTGCCCAATACCCGGGGACTCTTCGGAGAAGGGGTTGAACTGGAAATGGAGAGAGGCCGAGTAGTGGTAGACGAGCACTTCAAGACCTCCATGGACGGGGTTTATGCCATCGGAGACCTGATTAAGGGCTTACAGCTTGCACACCTTGCTTCCGCACAGGGCATTTGCCTTTTGGAGGAGCTGGCAGGACACAAGAGAAGCATTGACTTAAATGTGGTACCGGGCTGCGTTTACACCTCACCGGAAATAGCCTCCGTTGGAATTACCGAGGCCATCGCCAAGGAGCAGGGCTTAGAAATCAATGTTGGTAAGTTCATGATGAGCGGAAACGGAAAATCCATGATTTCCAAGGAAGAGCGCGGATTTATCAAGATTCTGTCCGACAGCAAGAGTCATGCGGTTGTAGGTGTGCAAATGATGTGCGCAAGAGCAACCGATATGATTGGAGAGTTTGGCAATGCTGTGGCAAACGGATTCACCGTTGAACAGCTGCTGAAGGCTATGAGAGCCCACCCAACCTACAATGAAGGCGTGGGAGAGGCTTTGGAGGATGTATTCGGAGAAGCGGTACATTCCATGCCGAAGAAAAAATAGAGAACTGTGAAAAAGCACTAGAAGCTTTTCGCAGGACAGCTTTGGAATCGGGGCACGCTAAGATTCCATAAAAAGTAAAAAGTGGCTGTAAAATCAAAATAGATTTTCTAAGCAATATAGGTCTGAACTTGGGGCACGCTCTCGCTAGCTTCGCCACATAGCGGTACTAACTTCAAGCTTCGCTTCACTCGCTTTCAGTAAGTACCGACGGGCTCAGACTACCCCTCATTCAGACCTATATTGCCGAAAATTTCTATATTTTGATGTTTACAGCCACTTTTCTTTATTATTTTTTATGCTGTAGGCGGTAGAGCCGCATCACCTGTTCCACAGTATCTGCCAAGTTCTTCTTGGCAGTTTCTTTATTCATGGCGTCTTCTAAAGTGGTGATTTCTCGCAGGATGGGGAAGTAGGCGTCTATTCCGGCTTGGTTGCAGGCTTTTGCTCCGACTGTTACAGCTCCGGCAAAGGCTATCACCGGAATATCCTGACTTTTGGCCAGCTTTGCTACACCGATTGGGGCTTTTCCCATGGAGGATTGTTCGTCCAGTCTCCCTTCT
>CALIEL010000317.1 GCA_938022235.1 Oribacterium parvum | reverse complement strand
GAAGAAGTTGATTAGTAATAGAGCCGGGCAGTCCCATCCCCTGGATGGGCTCCGGTTGTGTTCACCGTGCGAACATACTGTTCATGATATCCTGTGTGTCGGACTAAATTATAGAGAACATCTGGAAGAAACTATGGAACATATGGCTGGAGTGATTTCTGAACAGACTTCACAAACAGTTTATTTTGGAAAAAGAGCGAATCGAATTCTTGGGCCGGAAGAGCAGGTTCATGGACGAAGTGATTTAGATGAGAAGATAGACTATGAGGTAGAGCTTGCGGTTATTATTGGTAAGGAAGGAAAAAATATATCTGAAGCTAAAGCGGAAGAATATATTTTTGGATATTCCGTATTTAATGATTTTTCATCAAGAACTTTACAAACCAATCACGGACAATGGTTAATAGGAAAAAGTTTAGATGAGTATACCAGTATGGGGCCTGTACTTGTCGATCGACAGGAACTTTCCATGCCTTTGGAGTTGAATATCAGAAGCTATGTTAATGGTGAACTTAGACAAAATTCAAATACCAAGTATATGATAAAAAAGATTCCGGCAATCATTGCAGAATTATCAAGGGGAATTACTCTGGTGCCGGGAGATATCATTGCAACAGGAACTCCGTCTGGTGTAGGTATGGGATTTGAACCGCCACGCTTCTTAAAAAAAGGAGATAAGGTAAGCTGTGAAATAGAAAAGATAGGAATTCTGACAAATTACATTGTTTAATGAAAAGGGAAAGAAGGGAAAACTTATGTGTAAAATAGTCACTCCGGTGGTTACTGCTTTTGACCAAAATGAAAAGCCTGATTATGAAATGAATAAGAAGATTATTGATTTCTTAATTGACGGAGGTGTGGATGGTATTCTTGTCCTTGGCTCTTCCGGAGAATTTACGGGTCTAAGCAAGCAAGAAAAACATGATTTTTTTCAATTCTATATTGATTACGTTGCAGGTCGAACAAAGCTTTATGCCGGCACCGGAAGCCTGAATTTCGAAGATACAGTTGCATTATCCAATGAGGTTATTGGGATGGGGTATGAGGGTGCAATGGTCATTGGCCCATGCTATTATGCTCTCGATCAAGAAAAAATATTTATCTATTACGATAAGTTGGCGAAAGCGGTTAAGGGAAATTTGTATATTTACAATTTTCCTGCAAGAACCGGCCATTCTATTAATCCGGATACGTTAAAGAAACTTGTAGAACTGAACCCCAATATCAAGGGACTCAAGTATTCCGTTTCCGAACCGGGCCACACAAATCTTTTGATGCTTGCAGTAGAAGGTCATGAGTTTGAAATGTTCTCCGGATTTGATGATCAGTATCTGTACAATCTTAGTTCAGGCGGTGTTGGCTGTATCGGTGCACTCTCTAATGTGGTACCGGAAATATGGAGTGATCTTGTTCGTGCAACAAGAAATAAAGATTTTGATAGAACCATGAAATTGTCATCGTTGATTCATAAGCTTATGCCACTATACAATATGGATTCAAACTTTTCGCTACTTTTCAAGAAGCTTATGAAACATAGAGGAGTTGAGCTTTCTGATCGTGCAGCTTTTCCCTATAATCAGATGACGGAAAATATTTATAAGAAAGCGGAGGCGATTCTTGATAGAGTTATCAAAGAATATCAGAAAATGAATTAACTTATATTTTTATAATTTGATTTTGAATAAGAAAAGAGTTGGTTATGGAACCGACTCTTTTCTTGTTTAATAAAGAATACTCTCTAAACGGGCGAGATTTCATTTTGAATAAAGGATATTCATATTCATGATAGGAAAGTGTAAGTCGGATATCTATATTTTTTTCCTAAAATAAGGTAATATAGAGCGGTTAAGAGAACGAGAAAAGGATAGCTATATGGGGAAGATTGTAGATAATTTAGATGATGTGGCAAAGCTTCTTTCAAAGAAGTCCGAGCAAAAAATAATATTGAAGAAGAGAAATCAAAGCCAGCGAATTCTGCGGCATAAGAGAAATAAGAGAGAACATAACGAGGAGCGGAGGATTTTGGTCATACCGGTTCTTATTGTTGTGTTGATTTTATTGATAAAACTTCTGGAAGCGCTGGGATTTGGAGGGGGCGTTTCGAACGGTAAAAACAGCTCGGCATCCGCATCGAATTTGAGCAGTTCTTCCGACCTTGTAGATGTACAGGAAGAACATGCGCTGAAAGTGTATAACGATGATGTATTGCAGAAGTTCTTCCAGGATTATTTTCAGGCAAAGCTTGCAGCGGATGTCGATACTTTATATCGACTCAGCGGGGTAACGAATCAGCGCACGGAGCAAAGAGCAAAGTTCAAGAGCCAGTTGAAGACACAGGCCGGCTATATTGAGTATTATGAGGATATCAAGACCTATGCCGTGCCCGGAATCGGGAAGAACGAGAAGTTGGTGTTTGTGCAGTATAAGGTGCATTTTCGTCGTGCGAAGACTCTGGCACCGGCAATCATGTATTGTTATATTAAGGTGAATGAAGCAAATTCTTTTGAACTCGTGGAGAACCGGACACCGGAGCAGACGAAGTTTATTTATGCATATATTCAGAAACATCAGGAAGTGAAAGATTTGATTAATGCTGTCGATTCGCAGCTTCTGGAAGCTTTATCTTCGGATTCCCGCCTGGCGGTTTTGTATGATGCGTTCCAGACCGGAAGAATCTATAAAGAAGACCAGGCGTCCATTGATTCTCAGGTATCTTTGATTGAAATGGATGAAAATGGGCCGACGGAAGCAAAAAGCGATTCCGAGACCGAGGCGGAGAGTACGGGGACAGAGGGAAAGCCGGAAAGTACCGCGTCGGAAAGCAGTGCAGAAAGCAGTACGAGCGCAGGATAGTCTTCGCGGGATAGAGGAAGAGGGAAATGAACACAAAAGATTTTTATTATGATTTACCGAAGGAGCTGATTGCACAGGATCCGCTCCTGAATCGTTCTGCGTCCAGACTTCTTGTGATGGACAGAAACAGCGGAAAGATAGAACATAAGCATTTTACGGATGTGCTTAAGTATTTAAGGGCAGGAGACTGCCTTGTATTAAACAATACAAAGGTCATTCCGGCTCGTCTTCATGGCGTGAAGGTGGAAACAGGAGCCCATGTGGAAGTTCTGCTTCTTACGAGACGCACGGATAAGAGCTGGGAGTGTATTGTTCGTCCGGGGAAAAAATTGAGAAGCGG
>CALIEL010000316.1 GCA_938022235.1 Oribacterium parvum | reverse complement strand
ATGCTCAGGAGAAATTGAAGAACATTTCTCAAATTGACTTTGTGCATTTCTCTGCCAAGGATGTCGTTCGTCATCCAGTAGTAGCAGAGATTATCCGGGCCTACGAGCCCATCCCAAATCCAGTGCTCAAAGAAAAACCGGATGTGGAAGAAGAATAAAAGAAAGGGGCTGACCCAAAAGTAGCTCCTATATGAAAAATAGAGGTCTTTCCACTACTATCTAAGCTGTTTTCTGGTATTTAAGGTTTTAGAATGCAAGGAACAGTGAATTGGAGTTCGTCTTGTTATAATTAGCTTCTTGGGGTATCTTTAAATACTGTAGAAAAGAGGAAGGAAATAATAAATGGCTAAAATGAGAATATCACCGGAATTGAAAAAACTGATCGAAAAATACCGCTGCGTAAAAGATACGGAAGGAATGTCTCCTGCTAAGGTATATAAGCTGGTGGGAGAAAATGAAAACCTATATTTAAAAATGACGGACAGCCGGTATAAAGGGACCACCTATGATGTGGAACGGGAAAAGGACATGATGCTATGGCTGGAAGGAAAGCTGCCTGTTCCAAAGGTCCTGCACTTTGAACGGCATGATGGCTGGAGCAATCTGCTCATGAGTGAGGCCGATGGCGTCCTTTGCTCGGAAGAGTATGAAGATGAACAAAGCCCTGAAAAGATTATCGAGCTGTATGCGGAGTGCATCAGGCTCTTTCACTCCATCGACATATCGGATTGTCCCTATACGAATAGCTTAGACAGCCGCTTAGCCGAATTGGATTACTTACTGAATAACGATCTGGCCGATGTGGATTGCGAAAACTGGGAAGAAGACACTCCATTTAAAGATCCGCGCGAGCTGTATGATTTTTTAAAGACGGAAAAGCCCGAAGAGGAACTTGTCTTTTCCCACGGCGACCTGGGAGACAGCAACATCTTTGTGAAAGATGGCAAAGTAAGTGGCTTTATTGATCTTGGGAGAAGCGGCAGGGCGGACAAGTGGTATGACATTGCCTTCTGCGTCCGGTCGATCAGGGAGGATATCGGGGAAGAACAGTATGTCGAGCTATTTTTTGACTTACTGGGGATCAAGCCTGATTGGGAGAAAATAAAATATTATATTTTACTGGATGAATTGTTTTAGTACCTAGATTTAGATGTCTAAAAAGCTTTAACTACAAGCTTTTTAGACATCTAATCTTTTCTGAAGTACATCCGCAACTGTCCATACTCTGATGTTTTATATCTTTTCTAAAAGTTCGCTAGATAGAGTTCTATATTAGAGATGTAAAGAGTTTTGGTGAAGAGGTTTGTGAGTATGGCTTTTATAACCAGGGTGCAATGAGAAGCACTAACAGCAGCTAGCTTAAGAACGCATAGGATATACTTTTTATGGAAGTCACAGAGGAGGAATAAAATTTGAACAGGATTAACAGAGTAACCTCTATTCTTATTCAGCTGCAATCAAAAAAAATAATTCCTGCCAAAGAAATTGCACAGCGATTTAATATAAGCTTAAGGACAGTTTACAGAGATATCCGGACACTTGAAGAAGCCGGAATACCAATTGGATCTGAGGCCGGAAAAGGATATTTTCTTGTATAGGGCTTCCTACTTCCGCCGGTAATGTTTACAGCGGCGGAAGTGGGTGCATTGATTACAGCAGGGAAATTTTTAAATTGCCATGGAGATGAATCATTTATAAAGGATTTTGATTCAGCTATGTATAAAATCAAATCTATTTTGAAGCATGGTGAAAAAAACTATGCACAGGAGTTGGAGAACAGTATTAACGTGTACAGCACATCTGGACAGAAAAATACATTGGCGGATAACGTTATTGCAGCAATTCAGACTGCAATCTGCAATAAAAGGGTAATATCAATTCAATATCCTGCATCAGGAGGGCAAGAACCGGAAAGCAGAATGATAGAGCCTATATCACTGGGGTTTTATGAACAGAACTGGTACTTAATCGGTTTTGCAGGCTAAGAAATGAATATAGGAATTTTCGTGTGGATCGGATTAAAAGCATTTGCATAGAAGAAGAGCTCTGTCAAAGCCATG
>CALIEL010000315.1 GCA_938022235.1 Oribacterium parvum | reverse complement strand
GAAATTGTGGGGAGACGTTCCGATGGAAAGCTTCTCATAGAGCTTAGGCAGGGCATATAGCTCAATATTCCAAGCACTCAAGAGCCATGCTCTATGCTTTTTCTGTAAAACTTCAATGGACATTCCCACATCATGAGAATGAAAGGTGGAACAATCCTGCAAAAGATTCACCACGGAAAACAGGCTCATTTCTCCCTTCTCCGTTACCTCGGAATAACGAACTCTCTCTTGAATCTCATACATCCTTTGCCACCCTTTCTTGATTTTCCCCTTAAAAGCTACTCTATCTCATTGAATCCGGAATCCCGTTCCTCACTATTTTATTACACAGCTCCGAAAATACCTTTTCCTTCTGTTTTATAGCTCCCCTCCGGAATTCTTTCTGCCCTATTCTACTCTATTTTTTTTATTCTGCATACAGTTTCTATCTTTCCTACAAAAAAAGAAGAGGTTCCCCTCTTCTTTCAGTATTCTTAAACGGACTCTGCGTATCCTGCCAACTTGGATGTGCAATGAGGACAACGAGTTGCCGCAATAGGAATCATAGTCTTGCAGTACTCACACTCTTTCTCTGTAGGTGCTGCTTCCGGCTCAGCCTTCTTTAACTTGTTCATCTGCTTAACGAAGACAAATACCACAAAAGCCATAATCAGGAAATTGATTACCGCAGTGATGAAGGAACCGTATGCCAATACCGCACCCTGCTCAACGGCCTCAGAGTAAACCTTGGTGGTCTGTCCTGCTAAAGGAATGAACATGTTTTCAAAGTCAATCTTTCCTGTAATCAAGGAAATCAATGGCATAATCAGGTCAGATACCAGCTTATTCACCAATGCGGTAAAAGCAGCACCGATAATCATGCCGACTGCCAAATCAATCATGTTTCCCTTTAAAGCAAACTCTTTAAACTCTTTCAAAAAACCCTTCATTTGTCTCTCCTTAAAATATAGAATCTCCCTTTTAGAACTTTACTCTATCCGTCCTAAAATCCTCAGCTACTCTATTATAGAAGAGAGTTTTTGGCAAGTTCTATTTTCTGAAAGTGACAATGTTTATTGTTTTTTTATTTTTATTCACTTATTAAGTCATTGCTTTTGCCGATTTGATCCTCATTTTTCTTCTTTTTGAGAAGAACCACCGCCGATAGCTCCTAGCTTTGTTTCCTCTTTTAGAGAAGAACTATCGCCTGAACTCCTAGTTCTGTTTCTTATTTAGTTCCAAAAAACACCAGGACCAGGAGAGGAACTTTAATAAAAGATACAAAAAGAAAAGATTCAAAATCAGTCTCAACGGATTTAAACCAGTAGAGAAAAAAGGAGAAAAATCCAAGCTTCCCTGCTTTTGTATATAAAGATAGGTATAGGGAAAACCAATCCCTATTTGATTTCCCTTATCAGAAAAAGGCATAAAATAAGAGAGTAACATTTCCAAGAAAAAAGCCAGACTCAAAGTGCTCTTAACACTTCTGTACAGCCATGGCTTTTGATTTTCTGTATTCATATTTTCCCCCTCCCAATCCTCTAAAACGAGATATACCACGCTTTGCAAGGGATACTCGTTATGAATTATAAATAAGCTATTTTAACTATAGAATTGGAAGGAGATTTCGTCAAATGCTATTCCTCTTACATTTTTCTTTGCATTTTTAGTAATTTTATTCATTCCCAATCTTGCTGTTGTATAGGATCTAAATAATCTTTTCGCCGGCCTGATAAACGGCCTTCTGTTTTAAGTCCTTATCCACAATCAGATAATCCGCCTGCTTTCCTACCGTAATGCTGCCGTAGTCCTTCTCAATGCCCAAGGATCGGGCAGGGTTTAGGCTGACTGCTGTAATAGCCTTTCTAAGAGGAATCTTCATTTCCTTTACCGCAGTACAAAGGCAGTCATAAACATTGGACACGGAGCCTGCCAATGCTCCATTGGATGTCAGGGTACAGTGCTTTCCCTTCTTCTCCACTTCCTGCCCCCCAAGGTCATAAAGCCCGTCCGGCATTCCGGTGGAACGAAGGCTGTCACTGATAAGAATGACTCTATCCTCCCCCAAAGCCTCGAAGGCCAAACGCACCATGGCAGGATGCACATGAATGCCGTCCGTAATCAACTCGGCAAATACTTCCTTTTCCTCGATGGTAGCTCCCACAACTCCCGGATTTCTGTGATCCAGACCGGTCATGGCATTGAAAAGGTGTACCGCATGACTGGCTCCTGCCTGGTAGGCCTTCAAGGCCGTGGGGAAATCCGCATTGGTATGGGCAAGGGAAATCTTCACCTTCCCCCTCATTTTCGGAATAAAACGCTGGAAATCAGGATTCTCCTCCGGCGCCAAGCCCATATACTTTACCAGTCCGCCGGAGCAATGTAAGAAGCGCTCCGCAAGCTTTTCATCCCACTTTAAAATGTAATTGGGATTCTGCGCCCCCTTCTTCACCGGGCTGATAAAGGGGCCTTCCATATTGATGCCCAGGAGCCTGGCCTCTCCGATTTTTAAGCCTTCCTCATGGTATTCCTTCGCTAAGGAAAGGACCTTTTCCAAATCTTCCACAGCCAAGGTCAGGGTTGCCGGACAAATGACGGTAATGCCGTGTTCTGCCTCATACTTCGCCAAAGTTTGGATGGCTTCCCTGGTGCCGTCACAAAAATCCTCTCCCAAACAGCCATGAAAATGAATGTCAATCAGTCCCGGCAGGAGAAAGTCCTCCGGACAGGAAAATGCTTCCTCTTCGGAAAGCTCCCTCTCTTTATGAATCGCAGAAAAGTGCCCGTCCTTCACTTCCACGGAGGCTAAAGTAAACTTTTTTTCTTCTGTAAAGATACAATATTTTTCCATCGTAAATCCTTCTCAAACAAGCACTGTTTTTTCTAAAGCATGCACTGTTTTGTAAGAGTTTGATAGCTTTCCTATGGGAATAAACTTTAACTCTTTTAAGCTTTTAATGATTAAACTTATGATTTTTAGACTTTAGGGTTTTTAGGCTTTGGGGTTTTTAGGCTTTGGTTTTTTAGGCTTTGGTTTTTTAGACTTTAGGGTTTTTAGGCTTTGGGCTTTTTAGGCTTTGGGGCTTTTAGGCCTTACTCTTCTGCCTATTTTGAAAATGCACATAAGCCCCCAACAGTCCTGCCCGATTTCCAAGGCTGGCCGCCAGCAAGCGGGTGTTCTCCGCCACAATAGGCACCAAATGCTCCTGTAAGTGTCCCCAAATCTTAGGAAGCAGGATATCCTTCTGCTCCATAATGCCTCCCCCTAGCACAATACATTCCGGGTTAAAAGCATAACACAGATTACTTAGTCCAATGGACAGAGCATCACAAAGCCTATCCAACTCTTCCAGACAGATTTTATCTTCCTTTGCCACTTCCTCAAATATCCGCTTTCCGTTCCAAAGCTCTTCCGGCTCTCCCTTTCTGCTGGCTACTCTCTTCACCAAAGCAGAGGTGGAGGCCATACGCTGGAACATTCCACCGGGAATCTGCATATAGCCGATTTCCATAGCGGAATGGGAAGTGCCATGGTAGACCTCTCCATTTAAGATAAAGCTACCGCCGATACCGGTGCCTATGGTAAGACAAAGCATAGAACTTGTCCCTTTTCCGCTACCAAAGGAATATTCTCCAAGTCCTGCGCACTTTACATCATTTTCCACCTCGCAGGGAATGGAAAATGTACGTTCTATCTCTTCCTTCCACTTGCATCCCTTGTACTCCGGAATCTGGGGTCCTGCATGAATAATCTCTCCCTTTATCTCATCCACCATTCCTGCGGTGGAGATACAGATACCGAATAGAAGTGGCTCTGTTTTGGCTTCTGTTGTTCGCTCAGCTTTTGCATCTACCTTTGTATCTGCTTGTGCCCCCTCCGGCGGATTTCCCTTTAATTCCGCTAATACTCTACGGATTTCTCCCTTAACATTTTCCAGAATAAAGGAACCGCCTCTTTGGGCCTCGGTGTCCTTTTCATAAGTAGAAAGGATTTCTCCCTTTTCTCCCAAAAGGGCATACTTTGTTTTGGTGCCTCCGATGTCCAGGGCAAAATATCGCTTTTCCATACCGCTACCTACTTTCCTTCTTCTGAAAAATAATCGGGAATCCACTTGGCCAGATGCTCCGCCAAAGCCTTGTGGGCATCGGGACTCAAATGCATATAGTCGTAGGGATAGTTTTCCACTCCGGCAATATCCTGCGCCGAAAGAAAGGCACAGCCGGTACGCTTTGCCACCGCCTCATATAAGGGAATAATGGCCTTGGACTTTTCACAGCAGTCCTTTCCCATTTCATTCCCTACGATGGTATCCTTATATTCCGGGTCAATAGGGTACGGCGCGATAATCAGAATTTTCGGCTTTTCTTCCGTAAAGGCTTCCTGAACAGATTGGGCCTTTCGGATTAAACGCTCCAGGCCTCTGGAGATATTTTCCGCAGTGGCGGAAAAGCGCTCCTTCACATCATTAGTTCCCAGCATAATGATCAAAAGAGAAACCGGCTCATGGGTAAGAAGGATGGGACGAATCATGCTCACGCCGGAAAGTCCTTCGTACAAGGGATCCTCAAAGACCGTGGTACGACCGGATAAGCCTTCCTCCCGTACCAGATACTCCTCTCCTAATAAATCCTGTAAAACCATGGGCCAACGCACATGCTCGCTAAAACGCTTTCCGTTTTTGTTATTGTAACCGTGGGTATTGGAATCTCCAAAACATACAATGGTCTTTGCCCCAGCCATATTTCCTCCTTTAATTGCTTTCCTTTCATGCTGTTTATCTATAGCTGCTCCCGGGGGGAATGTCCCCTAAAAGCACTTTTAAGCCTGCTCTGTAAAGTTTCCAGGAAACCCTACAAAGCAGGCAAATCTTTTATACGAAGCGCGCTACTGTCTCATCGATGACCTTGGCGGTCTTCTTTGCAATCTCCAAATCCGCCTCTGTTAAGGGACTTAACGGACTTCTTACAGAACCCACATTCAAACCCTTGCGAAGCTTCAGCACTTCCTTAATCATGGCATACATATTGCCGTGACCGCTGCAAAGCAGGGTAATGATTTCATTTACCGCAAACTGAATCTTTCTTGCTTCTTCCATACGGTTTTCCTTGAAAAGAGCATTCATCTTTAAGAAAAGCTCCGGCATAGCCCCATAGGTTCCGCCGATTCCGCCGCAGGCTCCCATGCTTCTTCCCCCGATAAACTGCTCATCCGGGCCGTTGAAAACCACGAAGTCCTCTCCGCCCCAGGCCTTGTAATTCTGAATATCCTGAACAGGCATGGAGGAGTTCTTTACTCCGATGACTCTGGGATTCTTCTTCATTTCCATGAATAAATCCTTGGTAAGACTTACTCCTGCAAGCTGGGGAATATTGTAAATGATGAAGTCAGTATTAGGTGCTGCTGCACTGATGGTATTCCAGTACTCAGCAATGCTGTAGCTTGGCAGACGAAAGTAAATGGGAGGAATTGCCGCAATGGCATCTACCCCTAAGCTTTCTGCATGCTTCGCCAGTTCCACAGAATCCTTGGTGTTGTTGCAAGCCACATGGGCAATAATACGAAGCTTACCCTTGGCTTCCGCCATTACCGCTTCCAAAATGCTCTTTCTATCCTCTACGGAAAGGTAAATACACTCTCCGGAAGAGCCGTTGACATATAAGCCCTGCACACCGGCTTCAATAAAATAACGAACTAAGGCCTTGGTTCTTTCTACAGACACCTCTCCATTATCCTCATAGCAGGCATAAAAGGCCGGTAAAATTCCTTGAAATTTCTCTACATTCATCATTTTTTCTCCTTTAAATACATTTTTATCCCTTAACGGCTCCCATGGCAATACCCTGGGTAAAATATCTTTGGAACATTAAGAATACGATTAAAATCGGGATTGCCGCCACCGCAGCTCCTGCCATGATGATACCGAAGTCTGTGGCATTTTCCGCCTGTAACTTGGCGATTCCCAAAGAAATGGTTAAGTTCTCTGTACTGCTTAACATAATCAACTGCATGAAGTAGTCGTTCCAGCTGTTGATAAAAGTAAAGATTGCCAAGGCACCGATTCCCGGTTTAATCATGGGCAGTACAATCTGGCTAAAGATTCTGGCTTCAGAGGCTCCGTCAATGCGGGAGGCTTCCAGCATTTCCCCGGGTACCCCCTCGGAGAACTGCTTCATCAAGAACACGCCGAAGGGCCATCCCACGGTGGGGAAGATGACTGCCAAAAGGCTGTTGTAAAGCTTCAAAAAGGACATTTCCCGAATCAAAGGAATCAAAATAACCTGCTTGGGAAGAGCCATAGCACATACAATCAGGGTGAACAAAAGAGTTCTTCCTCTAAAACGCTTTTTCGCCAAGGCGTAGCCTGCCATGGAGGCGGTTACACAGGTTAAAATCATAGCGGATAAGGACATGAACACCGTGTTTAAAAGCCAACGTACCGCTCCCGGCACCTTCGGGCCTGTCATCAGCACAATATCCTTCCCTGTTCCGGAGAAGGCTCCGCTAAAGGGTATACTCAAGGTAAAGAGGGCGGTGGGCTGACGGGAAAAGAGCTTTTGGTAATTCAATAGTACCCACTCTTTTGGAAACCAGTCCGGGCTTGTGCCGTTGATGGACTGGGCGGTTTTAAAAGATCCTGTAATTATCCAGTATAAGGGAAAAAGAAAGAAAAAGGCCAGGAGAATCAGCAGGAACAGGCTAAGTAAGCTATAAAGATTTTTTGTCTTATGCATAAATTCCTCCTATTTTTCTTTTGCCAACTGGAACTGTAATGCAGAGAGTAAGGCAATGATAATCGCCAAAATCACACCCATAGCATTGCCGTAGCCGTAACGATAAAGCTTAAAGGCTGTGTAATAGATATAATACATTACCGTATCCGTACTGTGGTTCGGTCCACCGGAGGTCAAGAGCTGAATCAGGGCAAAGCACTGGAAGCTGTTGATGGTGGTAATGACCAAAATGTAAAGGGTGGTAGGCATAATCTGTGGCCATTTAATCTTCCAGAAAAGCTGAAGATCGGTGGCACCGTCTACGGAAGCCGCCTCTACCAGGGAGTCATCCACATTTCCAAGGGCAGAAACATAGAGAACAATAGGCTGTCCCACGGAGGTGGTAAATAAAATCAGAATAATACAGGGCAGGGCAAAACGGGCATCTCCCAGCCAGTTGATATTCTTCTCCAACACGCCGGTATGGGTTCCCACATAGTTGAATAAGCCATAGTAATTATGGAACATCCATTTCCATACCACGGTAACTGCTACGGAGCCTGTTACTACAGGTAGATAGAAGATACAGCGGAAGGCGGAAAGTACCGGTCCCTTCATCTTATAAATGGCGGAAGCCACCCATAAGGAAAAAATCGCTACCGTTGGAACAGATACCAAAACGATGATTAAGGTATTTTTCAGTGCTTTTTGGAAAATGCTGTCTCCGAAAAGCTCTGTATAGTTTTTTAAACCGATAAACTGGTCTGCCACATTTTTTCCCATGGTGGCATCAAAGAAACTGGTATAGACGCACAAAATCATGGGAAAAATCACGAAGCCCAGGAAGAACACAAGGCTTGGCAATAAAAACAAATAGGCAGAGCGAGTTTCTCTTTGGGCTAATATTTTGCTTCGATTGCTTTGTACGTAGTCCATTTTCTCTCCTCTTCCTCTTGGATAGAATCCGTTAATCCTGTAATCCATTGCGAAAGGATTTTTTCTGCTTTCCCCAAGAGTTTCATTAAAAAGCTCCGGAGGCTTCCCGTCAAAGGGTGAGCCTTCCGGAGCCTATTCTTCTTCACAAATGTTTCGAATGATTATCAAATATATTCTAAAACATTTTTATAAGCTTGCATGCTGGATAGCGCTACAAATTTATGCCTTTTATGCCTTTGCCGCTGCGTTTGCATTGGTCTGGAAAGTAGTTAATTCTGTTTTAACGTCTCCTCCCTGACCGATTCTCTGAAGCATGTTCCACCACTCAGTTCTGGCAGTTGCCCAGCCCGGAGTTACCTGATAGTAGTCTCCGAAGGAAGGCATGAACTTCTCTGTGAAGAGCTTCATGGTCTCCGCATTCTCCGTTCCCTCATAAACATCTGTTAAATCCTTGTGTACCGGGAAGAATCCTGTTGTCTGTACGGAAAGCTTAGCCTGCTCTGCATCGTTCGCCATGAAACGGATAAATGCCTTTGCAGCCTTCACCTTGTTCTCATCGCCGTTATCGAAGATTCCGAAGCCCCAGATTCCTCCGCAAAGCTCTGCCTTTCCGTCCTTTGCAGGGAAAAGCATAGGAATAATTTCATCGCCGTTGTTGGTCTTGCCTGCTTCGCCGTTGTCCTTGTTGTTCTGCTGAGCAGAGTTCCAGAAAAGAGACATTGCCAAGGTTCCGTTTCTGAAAAGAGTAATCTCATCTCCTCCAACCAAAGCCGGGTCGAAGTTGATTCCCTCTGCCTTCATCAGCTCTTCTAAAGCCTGTGCGTTCTCGGAAGAATCCACAGTATACTCCGTATGCTCCTTGTTTGTAAACTTTCCGCCGTATAGGTTGTTTACCAAAGCTCTGGTTCCCTGGTCTCCCCCCTGGCCGCCGCAGTAAACTGCTGCAACATTTTCCTGTCCCTTATCATGCAAAGCCTTCACAGCCTTGAAGAAATTCTCTGTAGTCCAGGTGTGGTTATCTAAGTCCAGATACTGTAATGCATCTGCATTCTCGAAAGCAGTCTTGTTGATAGCCATGCAGTGTGCAATCATAGCCAGGGGATACTCATAGTACTTTCCTTCGGAGGACTTACAAGCCTCCACTACGTTGGGATAAATATCCTTTGCCGCATCATCTTCAAAGAGATCCGCCAAATCTACCATCAAGCCCTTTGCACCCCAGTTTGCTACCAAACGCTCCGGTCCTTCCATAATCAGGTCCGGTGCCGCATTTCCTTCGATGGCGGTATTTACCTGGTCGTCACCGCTCTGGTAGTCCAAATACTCTACGGTAACATGGATATCCGGATACTTAGCGTTAAAATTCTGCAGTAAGCTGTCCACGGAAGCGCTGTCGCCCCATTTTCCGATAGGATAGGTGTAAAGCTTTAAATCAGCCTTTAACGCCTCATCCTCGGAAGCTCCCTCAGCCTTCTCGGAAGCGGCCTCACTTGCCTTTCCGGATTCCGCCTTTTTCTCCGTCTCTGTCGTAGCCTTTGGTCCGCAAGCTGCCAAGCTACTTGCCAGAAGCAGCGACGCTGCTCCCCATGCTAAGATTATTTTCTTCATTGTTTCTCCTCCCATTCTTTGAGTGCCTCCACAAAGGGTACCGCAATCAGCTGCGGCCTTGTGATAATTGATCCAACAACCACCGCATAGGCTCCAAGCTCCATAACCCGCTTTGCCTTTGCCGGAGTGTTGATGTTGCCTTCAGCAATGACCGGATGCTTTACGCTCTCAATCATTTTCCGAAGAATCAGGAAATCGTCTGCCTCAATCCGATCTCCCTTAGACTGCTCTGTATACCCCACCATAGTGGAGCCAATAAAGTCAAATCCCAGGCGATCCGCTTCTATGGCTTCTTCCACTGTGGAACAATCCGCCATAAATGCCTGATCCTTGTATTTGGCCTTTATTTCCCGGAAAAATTCTGCCAGACTCTTCCCGCCCGGCCTTTTAGAAATGGTGGCATCAATCGCAATAATATCCACCCCAACTTCCATAAGTTCATCCACCTCTTTCATGGTGGGAGTAATATATACCTTCGAATCCTCGTAATCTCTCTTGACGATACCGATAATGGGAAGCTCCACTTCCTTCTGAATCTCCGCAATGTCTTCTTTGGTGTTGGCCCGAATACCTCCTGCCCCTGCCATCTTTGCCGCTCTGGCCATTCTTCCCATGATGAAGGAGGAATGTAATGGCTCCTCCGGCAGTGCCTGACAAGATACAATGAGTTTACCCTTCAATCCCTTGATTCTCTCTGTCATGGAACACTCCTTTTTTCTGAAAAATTTTTTTATTCGTTCTTAAAGAAAAGTATTTTTCCTTCTTGTCCTTTCTTTAGTATAGTTTTAGATTTTTCAATTTCAACAAGAAAAAACTTGGCTTTCTCTATAAAATTCTTTCAATAAAGGCATTCATCTCTTCAAATCCTTTAACACTGCTTCCCTGAATCATCTCCTTCTGTCCTCCTCCCCGGAAGGACAATTTTTCTCCCATAAGCTTTCCAAAGGCTCTCATATCCTCTTCTCTGCTTCCTGCCACCACAGAAAAGCCTTCTTCCTTTTTCCCAAGGCAAATGAGGGAAAGGGGAAGAGAGCGTCGCAGCCTGTCACAGATTTTTTGCAGGTCCTTCACCCCAAGATCGGAAAGATAGAGGAAGATGTATTGATTCTTTCCGTAGTAGGAAAAGCATCTATCCTTTAGAGGGCTTCCCAGAAATAACATTTTGGCCGGCCTTTCCGCCACTTCCCGGGCTACCTCAGTTCTTTCCGGTCTTTCCGGCTTTTCTCCGTCCTCTATTCCTTTCCGTTTCTCTTCCAGCTCCTTCAAAATCTTCTCTTCCAAAAGGCTGATCCCCGCCTCTAAAATTCCTCTTTTTTCTTCTTCCTTGGCAAAGATTCTTTCCTGCAAGCTCTGAAAGGCTTCCGGAATCTCTGTCCATGGTCTGCTAAGGCTTTGGGCGAAGCCGGATAAGAACTTTAGCTTTTTTTCCAAAGCAAGAAAAGCCAGCTCTCCCGCCAGCATGGTCAAACGACAACCCTTTCTATGCTTTTCATAGGAAAGAATGGTAAATACCCCAATCTCTCCGGTAAAGCTAAGATGGGTTCCGCAACAGGCACAGGAATCCACCTCGGGAATTTCGATAATACGGATATCCCCCTCTAAAGCTTTCTTTTGTCGAAATGAAATATTCCCGTCTTTTCTTTCTGAACTCGTATTTTCTTCTTCCCCTTCCAGATAAATTTCTCTTATGGGAAGATTTTTTCGGATAACGGCATTCACCCCCTGCTCCAGCTCCTCCAGTTCCTTCTCGCTGAATTCTCCGTCAAAATCCACGGTCATGTGGGGATTTTCCC
This sequence comes from Oribacterium parvum, assembly GCA_938022235.1. Taxonomy (GTDB): domain Bacteria; phylum Bacillota; class Clostridia; order Lachnospirales; family Lachnospiraceae; genus Oribacterium; species Oribacterium parvum_A. The sequence goes on along the minus strand of CALIEL010000315.1, from coordinate 2,527 downwards.
CGAAACATTCCATATGAAAACCGCTGTTTTTATAGGGAAAACGTCCGGTCACAAGACCTGAAAAAATATGCTCTGCACTGTGGTTTTCCGACTGCCATCTTCGAAAATCCGCGTCAAACTTACAAAGGACTTTTTCTCCCTCAGGCAAATCCACTTCTAAATAATGCCACAGCTCCCCTTCCTTTTCCTCCACAAAGAGAAGCTCTGCCCCGGCAATGCTTCCTCTGTCACAGGGCTGGCCGCCTCCCTCCGGATAGAAGAAGGGCTCCGAAAGTCTATAGCAAAAAAGGGAAGAATAGCTTCCTCCCCGTTTTTTTACAAACTCTTCTTTCTCCTCTTTGGAAAACTCCCGCTTTTCCAAAATACGAAGCTCTTTTTCCGCCTCTTTCCCTCTGATTCCTCTTTGATAATATAAGGCTTCCTTAATCATTTTTTCCTCGTTACTCATTCTAAGAATAGCTATTTATTCCTGCTGAAAGCAAAAAGTTCGATACTCTCCCTTTTGCTTCTTAAATCAACCCTAAGTCCTTTAGCGTAAGATAGATACCGTCCTCCCAAATGGGCTTTGCCACAATATCCGCCTTCTCTTTGATATAAGGAATGGCGTTTCCTACAGCCACTCCAAGATTTGCCCAAAGAAGCATTTCCTCATCATTAAAGCTGTCGCCGAAGGCAAGCGTCTTTTCTCTGGGTATCTTGTAAACCTCGGCGATTTTCTCTAAGCCCATAGCCTTGCTATAGCCCTTTTCCAAAAGGTCGGCCCCGGTGTCTCTGCTAAAGGGGAAGACATTTAACTCCGGAAAATTCTTCCTGAGAGCCTCTGCCCCCTCTACGCCACCACAATAACACAGAGCAGAAACCTCTTCTTTTAAAAGTTCCTCCACCGGAGCGAAATTCCTGTTGCTTTCCTGAACAAAATTCAGGTCGTACTGTACCACCTGTTCCTCTTCCGTGAAATAATCCCTATCCTCTATGGCGGTTCCAAGAGCAATATGATGCTCCTTTCCGAAGCGAATCAATCGTTCCAGTAAATCTTTGGACATGACACTATGCATTAAAACTTCCTGCTTCTCCAAGGGATCCAAAAGCACCTTGGTACCGTTCATCTGCACCAAAGCATGGGGAGCGATTTCTTTCAAATAGTCGTAAGAATAGCGGTCATACATATTTCTTCCGGAAGCCAGCACCACAAGATAGCCATTTTCCTTTAGGCACTGAATGGCTTCCAGGCTGGAGGGCGTGATGGCTCCCTTCTTATGGTCTAAGAGGGTATGGTCTAAGTCAAAGGCCACCATCCCCTTTTTCTTTTCTCTATTCTTAGGACAATTTACTTCTTCTCTCATCTTTCCCTATCTTCTCTATACTGTATTCCGAATGATATATGCTGCTTTATAACTTCTAACGCAAGCTGCCATAGCTTCAGCTATAGAAATAGTCAGAAAACCGCTTTAGATTCTCTTGCTTTCCTCGCAAAAGGCACGAATCTTCTCCGCCATTTCCCTGGTGAAATCTTCCTTTTGGAATCTATAGCTCCAGTTACAGCCTAGAACGGAGGGCTTATTCACTCTGGCTTCCTTTCCCTTATGGCAATAATCCTGATAAGGAATAATTGCCGTGTTGGATCTGGAATTTAAAGTCAGTTTAATGAAAAAGTCCACATAATCCATGGCCAGGAGCTCTTCCACGGTTTTTCCCACATAGTCTGCCGCCATCTGTCGATCCGCATCTTCAATTTCCAGGAACCAGTCCTTTAAGACCTGATTATCATGGGTTCCCGTATAGCAAACCGTATTTTCCGTCCAGGTATTGGGACGATAGTCTCCGCTTTCTCTGGAGTCAAAGGCAAATTCCAGAAGCTTCATCCCGGGGAAACCGCTGTCTTCCACCAGTTTTTTTACAGACTCGGTGACATAGCCCAAGTCCTCCGCAATCACCGCCTGCTCTCCCAAGGCATTCTTTAAGGCATGAAATAAATCCATTCCCGGCCCCTTCTCCCAGTGGCCTCTTTTCGCATTTTCATCTCCGTAAGGAATGGAATAATACTCATCAAATCCCCGGAAATGGTCTACTCTTACCACATCATAAAGGGTAAAACAGTGCTTCATTCTGGAAATCCACCAGGCATAGCCCGTTTCCTTATGCTTTTCCCAATCGTAAAGCGGGTTTCCCCAAAGCTGTCCATTTTCCGCAAAGGCATCGGGCGGACAACCTGCCACCGCCTTCGGTCTTCCCTCTTCCAACTGGAACAGGGAGGGATTGTCCAGCACATCGGAGGAATCCAGAGAAACATAGATAGGAATATCTCCAATCAGCTGAATCCCAAGGCTATTCACATAGTCCTTTAAGCTCAGCCACTGTTTTTGGAAAAAGTACTGGCAGGCTTCATGAAACTCCTTCGGATAAGGAAGCTTTCCTTCCATAAAACGGGCATAGGAAGAAAGCCAGAAGGAATTCTTCTCGCAGAAGTCCTGAAAAGCCTTCTTTTCTTCCTGCCCTGCTTCCGTCTCCAGCTTCTCGAAGAAGCGAT
>CALIEL010000314.1 GCA_938022235.1 Oribacterium parvum | reverse complement strand
TTACATAGCGAGGTGAATATATTGAAAGCAGTTACATTTGAGAATGTATCAAAGACATATAATGTTGGTGACAGCGAAGTAACGGCACTTGATCATGTTAGCTTCAGCATTGAAGACGAAAGTGTCACTGTGATTTTAGGACCGAGCGGATCTGGAAAGAGTACGATGCTCAATCTTATAGGTGGCATGGATAGAGCCTCATCTGGGTGCATACGGGTGTCAGATACCGATATTTCAAAGCTCAATGAATTTGAACTAACCGAATACAGAAGGAAAAAGATAGGATTTGTTTTCCAGTTTTACAATCTGATACCATCACTTAATGCGCTAGAGAATGTCAGTATTGTGGCTAAGATGACGTCACATTCGTTTGACGCAAAGGAAATGATCCGTAGTGTCGGGCTGGAGGATAGATGTCAGCATTTTCCTGATGAACTTTCAGGCGGAGAAATGCAGCGCTTGTCTATCGCGCGTGCCATATGTAAAAATCCTGACATTCTTCTCTGTGATGAGCCAACAGGGGCTCTGGACAGCGCTACAGGAAGGAGTGTACTTCAACTTCTTACGGATATGGCCAGGAAATATAACAAAACCGTAATCATAGTGACGCATAATGCTTCTATTGCGCTATGCGCTAATGAAGTGATACACCTAAAGGACGGTAGGATCGAATTTTCTGAGAAAAATGAAAATCCTTTGAAGGTTGACGAGGTAAACTGGTAATGGGTACGCTGTTTCGTAAAATGCTTCGTGACATCTGGCGACTGAAATCTCAGTTCCTGTCGATATTTATTATGTGCGCTCTTGGAATGCTGATATACTCAGGTATCGAGGGAGTATGGAACGGTATGGAGCAGGAAGAGACTGCCTATTTTAAGGATTCAAATCTGGCAGATATCTGGATCAGTGGTCTCGGATTTGACAATGATGATATTGGACAGATCAAAGAGCTTGATGGGATAAACGAAACCCAGCTTTCTGCTGTAGAAAGCGCATATCTGGATAGCGATTCCAATGTCAATATCTGTCTTATATCCAACAAAGACAATAAAATATCAAAGCCTTTATGTATTAACGGAAATGAATATAAGCCAACAGAAGACGGCATCTGGCTGGATAAAGATTATGCAGACAATAAGAAAATCCATGTTGGTGACCAGATTCAGATATACTACGGTGAAAAAAGTCAAAAGTTAGAAGTTAAGGGATTGGTCTACAGCCCTGAGTATATCTGCTATACAGGTTCATCTACATCCATGGTGCCGGATCATTCGAAATATACCTATGGATTCATATCAGCAGATACTCTTTTTCAGATAGTCCCTAATGCAGCCTATAATCAGATAAAAATTACTACAGATAATATAACTGACGTGGATTCACTGCGCTCAGATCTGAAAACTATTCTCAATGATAAATATATGATGTGTTATGACAGAACGGAATACACACCTGTATCTTCATACATAAATAAGATCGGGCAGATAAAAAAGATGTCTGTCATGTTTTCACTCGTATTTTTTCTTCTGGCACTCCTTACCATTTACACAACTATGACAAGAATTGTCAGGAAGCAGCGTACACAGATCGGAATATTAAAGGCGCTTGGTTTTCATCCTCTTCAGATCCAGCTACATTATGCTGTTTACGGACTTGTCATCAGCATTCCGGCAGCATTACTGGGCTACGAGCTTGCACCATATACAGTAACCCCTGTCCTTCTTTCTCTGCAGAAAAAGTTTTACAGCATGCCTGAATGGCTGGGGCGTAATTCGTATTATTCAGTAATCCTTATTGTACTGCTTATCACTATCTGTACATTATCTGCCTGGATCTCATGTAGATCTATCGTAGTTGAGACACCGACTGATTTGCTCCGTGATTCTGGCAGGCAGAGTCAGAAAAAGGTCTTTGCTGAACATTTTAAAGTTCTGTGGAACAGACTGAGCTTTGACTGGAGATGGATCATCCGAGATGCAGGACAGAACAAAATTCGTACAGCAATAGGAATTGTAGGCGTTTTAGGGAGCATGATGCTTCTGATGGCAAGCTTCGGATTAAAAGACACTATCAACATCGTAAACAGTGAGATTTATGGCAGGCAATACACTTATTATGAAAAGTTAAATCTCAGTATGTCTCCAACAGAGGATGAAGTCAAAAAAATAGAATCTCTTCTGTCAGGCGACTGTCAGTGGGTAAGCGAACAGTTATGTGAGGCAAAAAGCTCAATGTCTGTTCATTCTGAAAGTCTGTTTATTATTGGTCAGGGTTATTTTTTCACGACATATGATACTGATGGAAATGTGCTGGAACTGCCTGATGATGGAATAATTCTATCCAGTTCTTCAGCCAGGGATCTGAATGTGAAAGAAAACGGATTTATCAGCGTACTTATAGCGGGAAAGAGAAATTATCTGAAGGTCTCCCAGATAGCAGATATAAACAGTCCTCAGGGAATATTTATGTCGCAGTCATACTGGGAATCGCTTGGCAATACATTTACAGCTAGCGCATTATTGGCAGATGACAACATGAATCTGGGCGATGTGAAGCAGATGTCTGTTATCAAAGATTCAGTCAAATTGAAGAAACAATACAGTGAGTCCGAGGAATTGCTGGACAGCGTTCAGGGAGTAATCATACTTCTGATTGCAGCAGCCATTCTTCTAAGTGTTGTGATCCAGTATAATCTCGGATTATTGAACTTTGCAGAAAAATACAGAGAATATGCCACACTTCGTGTTCTCGGCAGTTACAATACAGATATAAAGAGTCTTATCTTTAAAAGCAGCCTGATCCCCATGGTGACAGGGTGGATAATTGGCTCGATTGCTGGATGGTATTTTCTTGGACTATATGTCAGAACAGTCTCAACAACCACGATTTCATATTCACCTCATTTACGATTGATATCATATATAATTGTTTCATTAATCGTCGTAGGCTGCTCTCTTTTAATCCAGCTTATGGTATGCAGGTTAACAGCACATATAGATATGGTCGAATCGTTGAAGTCGGTCGAATAAAATGTTGTCTTAAGAAAAAATAACCGCCGTCTGCGGATATTTAAAATCCGGTGCAAGATTACCGCACCGGGTTAACTGCATAAATCTTTTGTCTCCTGGTTCCCTGCGTTTGGGCAGAATAAATTCTTTCCAGTCCCATGTCACTTAGCTCCCGTCTTTGACAGTTGCGAAAGAGTCAAGAGCTCATAAACGGTGTAATTACGCCATTTATGAGCTCTTGTTTTCTTTTTATAATCCGGAAACATTCTTCAATCTGCCATCGCTTTTGATTAATACTTATAATCGTTGCCACATCATCTTCCAGGTTTGTGCATACGGCATAGAAACCGTCATAACGTTCCTCTATAAATTCCTATAAATCGATATTTCTGAAAGAAGAGGGAAGAGTCTTTACGGAGACTATCTTTTTTGTTATAAAAGAATAGATAAGTACTGGAAAATTGCAAAATATTTTCTTTTAGACCAGGAGGCCAATATGGGATTAGAGCAGGAAAATCCGGTTTTATTTTTAGAGCAGGCGAAAGAAGCGGTAAAGCAACTGGAGGACTGTAAGCTCCAAGCGGAATCAGCTTTAGAAAGAGAAAAGCAAGGAAAACTTGACTTTGAGCAGGAGACAGAAGCCCTAAAGCAAAAGATTGAAAAAACGATTCAAGAGCGTAAGAAGGAACTGGAAAGCAGCTATGACCAGCAGCTGTCTCAAAGTGACGGAAAAATCAAAAAGGTTCAAGAGGCCAGAGAAAAGGCTAAAAATAAGGGAATCAAGGAGAGGGTAGCGGAAGAATCCGCCCCTTTGAAGCAGGAAAATGTGGAATTAAAGAGACAGTATCACGGAATTTGCACCAGAGAAGGAGCACCCTTATTCTGCACCACCAAGCTTTTTGCCATTCTCTATAAGCCGGTATCCTTTTCAGAAGTCTTGGGGATGATTTTTCTCTTTTTACTTTTCTTTGGGTCGATTCCTATTTCCATCTATTATTTTCTGGTGCCCCATAGAATCCTGTTTTTGGTAGGAATTTATCTTTTGGATATCCTGATCTTTGGCGGTCTCTATGTCTTTATCGGAAACCGAACCGTTGGGAAATTTAGAGATGTGGTAAATCAGGGGGCAGAGATTCGAAAGAAGATTAATCGAAACAAGAAACAGATGAAGCGTTTAAAGAAGGAGATTAACAAAGACTCCAATGAATCCCATTATCATCTGGAAGAGTTTGATGATGAACTAAGCCGTTTGAATCAGGAGAGAAACGAAGTGATTGCTCAAAAGCAGAATGCTCTCCATAGCTTTGAAACCGTTAATCAGAATATTATTCGGGATGAGATGGAGAACACGGAGAAAGAGCGTCTTACGACTTTGAAAGAACAATGGCAGCAGGCTTCTCAGGAAAGAAACAGTTTGGAAGGAAAGGCCCAGGAACTTCAGATTTCCATTACCCAAAAATTTGAGCAGTTTATCGGCAAAAAACATTTGAACGAAGAAGACCTGCATCGAATGATTCAATTTTTGCAGGAGGGACAGTGTAAGAGTCTTACAGAGGCGGTTTTAAAGCTGGAAGCACCGGAAGTGGAACCGGTACTTGCTCCTGCCGGTGAAAGTGATGCTGAATAAAAAGAATGGCCGGAAGGAATGGGATTCCGTTTCGGAACTCGAAATATAAAATAGTAGAATATTTTGAACTTATTATACAAAATAGGTCTGAAAGTGTAGGGATTATCTGTACTTCGTACGCCCCGACTTTCAGACCTGTATTTTTTAAAAAGTAGTTTACTATTTACGCGCTTTGCTTATTTTAGTTCCGCTTGTTCAAAAGGAATTCCCAGTTCCTTTAAGATTTTCTCCTCTCTATGATGGCAGGTGAAAAGTAGAATCTGGGCAGGGTAAGCCTTTTTCAGATAGCCAATACTGGCTGCCAGTCTTTTTTCGTCATACATGGCAAAGCTGTCATCAAAGAGGAGGGGAAGCAAATCCCTATTTTCCTTTTGCAGTAGGAGTGCCATAGAGAGACGAAGAGCCAAATACAATTGATCAATGGTACCGGTAGAGGCTTGTTCCAAGGGGAAGAAACCTTCTTTGGCATTCACGTAGATATGCAGCTGCTCATCAATCCAAAGAGAATCGTAGCGTCCTCCTGTAATCTCGGACAGAGCTTTCCCGCAGTCTTCGTTTAAGTGAAAGGCAAAACTTTTTCGGATTTCTCCGGCAATTTGTCGAATACGCTCTTTAGCTTCCAGAAGAGCCTCTCGCTTTTCCTGTAATTTCTCATTTTCCTCTAGAGAGGGACGAATTAAATCCGCCTTATTTTGTAGGATGCCGTATTGGCGTAGGAGTTCTTCCCGCTGCTCTTTTTGTTTTTCTTTGTAGCTTGTTTCCAGCCAAAGTAACTTTTCTTTTTGATAACTTTCTTCCAAAAGAGCTAAGCTTTTTTCCAATTCTTCCTTTTCTCCCCATTTTTCCAAAAGAGTATTGTAATACTGTAATACCTTTGCTTGGGTATAGGATGAACCTTCTTCACGAAGTTCCTCTTTGCTGCTGTTTTGGAACTGTAGGAAGGTGGAAATGTTTCTCTTGGCCAGAATTTCTTCAAATTCCCGCTTCTCTTGTTTTACCCACCTTTGTTGCTGTGTAAATATCCTTCTTTGCGATAAAGCCAGAAGAAGGAAGAGCAAAAAAGCACAGAAGAAGGGATACAGGTATGCGGAGAAGCCCATGGAAAAGAAGGGAAATCTGGGCAGGGCAACACTGGTATAGGCATATAGAAAGCTTAGTGTGGTCAAAACAGCAAAGCAAAGGGCGAAGAAGCAGAAGAGGGGATAAAGAAAGATCGAGCTTTTGCCCAGTTCCTTTTCTTCCTGCTCATGACTGAGGTATTGCAGCATTTTCTCCTGTTCCAGCAGAAGTTCCTCTTTGTTGCTTAAACCCTCCTTTTCCAAAAGAGAGGAGAGTCTGTTCCATTCTTCGCGAGTTTCTTCTATTTCCGCCCTTTTCCTCTGTAGTTCCAAAGATTCCTCTTGCAAAATACAGTTCTTTACTGGAGAGCTGTTCTTTTCAAAGGATTCTTCTCCGGCTTTTCTTTTCCCATCTATCTCTTCTCCATCTGTTTCCTCTCTATCTGTTTCTTCTATCATCGCTTCTTCCGGAGCTGACCCTTTGAGGGATTTTTCCTCTGAAGATTGGGCTTCTTCAGCTTCTAAAAGGGAGAGACTCCTACGGGTATTTTTCACTTCTCCTAAGAGACCGGAGTATCGTTTTGTTGCATCCGGAATCATTTTTTCTGTCAGCTTTGCTTCTTCTTGCTCCAGGTAGTCCAAAGCTGCTTGAGGATTAAGCTCCACATTGCCGCTTTCTTGGAAATTGGAAAGCATAGCTTGTAATTCATAAACCATTTCCCGCTCGGTGGAGGACTTCAGCTGTCGTATGGATACGGTATTTTTAAAGCTCTCTAAGGAAAATGGGGAAAGGACAGACTGTAAAAAGCTCTCTCCTTCAAATAGCTTTTCGCCTTGGGGAAGAATAGTAATATGGGCTTCTCCTCCCTGTAAAAAGTCCCTCTGTACACAATAGCTTTTCCCCTGATGGGAAAAGGTCAAAGAACCGCCAAAGCCCAGTGCCTTGGAAAAGGGACGGTATTGGAAAAAGACTTCTTTTTTACTGGCTCCCTTGGGAATACCGTAGAGCATGGCTTGAATAAAGGCATGAATGGTACTTTTTCCTGCCTCATTTTCTCCGTACAAAATCTGAATGGAAGGGGAGAAGTTCAGGGAATAATCGGAAAATTTCCCAAAGCCATCGATATACAATTTTTCCAGTATCATGACTTTCCTCCTTCCAGGAGGGCGGAAACGCCGTAAAAAAGACTTTGCTTTTCCATAGGGCTTAAGTCCTCCAGATCTTTTTTCAAGTAGGAACGAATAAAGAATCCCAAAATATCCTGTTGATGTTCTTTATATAGGGCATAAAAATCATACTGGGGAAGGGTTTCATCCAAGCATTCTACAATACGCAGCTCTTTCGGGAACAAACTCGGATCCACCTTGGTTTCCGGATCTCTTTTTCCGCTAATGCGAATTTTATAAATATTCTGCTTTCCTCGTTCTTCGATTTTTTTTAAGAGTCCCTGCTTCAGGGCTTCCTGCCCCACGCTGGGATCCAGCTGCAAATAAAGGGAAATATATTGAAGGGTGGAAATCGGGAAAAAAGAAAGGCTTTCCAATCTCTTTGTGATGGGGTGAATGCTTCCTAAATATACACCGTGTTCACCGGTGTTTTCAGCGCTTAGAGGTTCCGGAGAACCGGGGAAAGCAGCTTTCCCATTGGCAAAAACGCTTCTCTTGCTTTCGCCACCTAAGGCGATATAGGAAAAAGGAAGGGAGGATAGCGGACTTTCTTTGGCGGCTATTGCATTCTCACTGTTTTGTGCCTTCTCAAGGGATAAAAATTCTTCGGCCCTTCTTTCGCTCCAAAGTAGGATAGGAATGGCATCTCCGTGTTCCAAAGAAAAGGATTCCGCAGCGGAAAAGGAGAAGTCATTTTCTTGCATGGCTAAAATCTCCATTTCCGGTTCCGGGAGATAGAATTTACTCTGCTCTTCTGTGAAAACATGTACATTTTCCGAAAAAGAGAAGCTTCGGAGAAAGTAATTTTCTTCCGTCTTTTTACAAAACAAAAAAACATGACAGAAGGGAATCTTCTGAAAAAGTTTATGCAGGTATTCCAAGTCCTTTTTCAAGGGAGGGAGATGAAAAATCTGTCCCATCAGAAATAAGGCATCTACATTTTCCTGTAAAACCAAATCTACGATTTTTTCTGCGGAATGGAAAAGGGCGTTGGCCCGTTCTCTTCCCCAGGGATGCTGAGCATCCGGAATCATTCCTAAATGTAAATCCGCGGCATGGATAAAACGCATAAGGAATCCTTTCTAAGCTAATTTTAGCCTCCCGGATACCCGAGAGGCAAAATTTTATAATTCACAGTTTCCAACGGTTCTTGGGAAGGGGAGTACATCACGAATATTGCTCATACCGGTAATATACATAACAGCTCGCTCAAAGCCGAGACCGAAACCGCCGTGTCTTGTGGAGCCGTAACGTCTTAAATCCAGATAGAATTCATATTCCTCCAGATCCATCTTAAGCTCCTCCATACGCTTCTTTAATTTCTCATAATCATCTTCTCTTTGAGAACCGCCGATGATTTCTCCGATGCCGGGAACCAGACAATCCACCGCGGCAACGGTCTTTCCGTCCTCGTTCAGCTTCATGTAGAAAGCTTTAATATCCTTCGGATAATCCGTTACGAAGACAGGACGGTTGTAAACTTCTTCGGTGAGGTAACGCTCATGCTCGGTTTGCAGGTCACAGCCCCACTCCACCTTATATTCAAAACGGTCGTTTTGTTTTTGTAAAATTTCTACTGCTTCCGTATACGTTACTCTGGCGAATTCGGACTCCACAATATGATTTAATCTATCCAAAAGACCCTTATCCACGAATTGATTTAAGAATTCCAATTCTTCCGGCGCATTGACTAAAACATACTGAATCACATATTTCAGCATATCCTCCGCAATAAACATGACATCGTCCAGATCTGCGAAGGCCATCTCCGGCTCAATCATCCAGAATTCCGCAGCATGTCTTTGGGTGTTGGACTTCTCCGCTCTGAAGGTAGGTCCGAAGGTATAGATATCTCGGAAGGCCTGGGCAAAGGTTTCTCCGTTTAACTGTCCGGAAACGGTAAGGCTGGTTTTTTTACCGAAGAAATCCTCTCCATATTGCACCTCACCCTTTTCCATAGGAACGGATTCCAAGGGCAGGGTGGTTACTTGGAACATTTCTCCTGCGCCCTCTGTATCGGAGGCGGTGATAATGGGTGTATGCACATAAACGAAGCCTCGCTCCTGGAAGAAGGAGTGAAGGGCGAAAGCTACCTGAGAACGAATACGGAACACCGCCTGGAAGGTATTGGTTCTTGGACGAAGATGCGGAATAGTACGAAGATATTCTAAAGTATGTCTTTTCTTTTGTAAGGGATAACTGGCTTCCGTATCTCCTTCTCCTGTAATGGAACTGGCCTGCAACTCAAAGGGCTGCTTCGCCTCCGGCGTAGCTACCAACTTTCCTTCCACAATTACCGCAGCACCGACACCAAGCTTGGCTGCCTGTGCAAAGTTCTCTAAGCTGTCATGGTAAACAACCTGAAGCGGAGTAAAAAAGGTGCCGTCGGAAATCACCAAGAATCCGAAATTCTTGGAGTCTCTGTTGCTACGCACCCAACCGCTGACCATGACCTCTGTATCCAAATATTCTTCCTGTGATAGGAAAATGTCTCTCAATCCTGTAATTTCCATACTTCCCCCTTTATATAAACAATATTTTTCAGTATATAGGAGGGAGAAAAAATTTTCAAGGAAATACGACGGAAACTCCCGCTAAATTGAGGGCCTAACAATCAAATGAATTTTCTAAGCAATATAGTGAACTTGGGGCACGCTCTTGCTGGCTTCGCCACGTATCGGATACTAAGCGAAAAACTGCGCGTCTCTTGTTTTTCGCAAGTATCGGGCTCAGACTACCCCGTATTCAGACCTATATTGCCGAAAATTTCTTTTTTGCTTTATAACATTCTTCAATAGGATAGGGAGATTCATAAAAGCCTTTTTCCAAAGAATAAATAACTTTTATACAAAAAATAGAATAGGCTTGAAGTTTTTATGGTAAATATTTCGTAAAATTCGGTTTTCAAGCCTTGAGGTTAGTGCTATAATACAAATACCAGAAGGAGAAGAAGATTAAGAATTCTCTTAAATATTTGAATAGAGAGAAAGCTCTTTGTGGTTGCCAGTGCCATATGTTTTAGATGCAGAGAGGTGATGACGTGATTAAGAAAGAGATGATCGCCATGCTTTTAGCTGGCGGCCAAGGCTCACGCCTTGGGGTTCTTACAAAGAATGTTGCCAAACCGGCGGTTTCTTTTGGCGGAAAGTATTCCATTATTGATTTCCCCTTAAGTAACTGTATTAATTCCGGCATAGACACAGTGGGAGTACTTACTCAGTATCAACCCTTACGCCTGAATGCACATATCGGCATCGGTATTCCTTGGGATTTGGATCGTAATAGGGGAGGCGTTACGGTATTGCAGCCCTATGAATCTCAGGAAGATACCGGCTTTTATTCGGGAACGGCCAATGCCATTTACCAAAATATCGCTTATATCGAGAATTATGATCCGGAGTACGTGTTGATTCTTTCCGGGGATCACATTTACAAGATGGATTATGAGGTTATGCTGGAGTATCACAAGGCGATGAAGGCCGACTTAACCATTGCCGCCATGCCGGTACCCATGGAGGAGGCAAGCCGTTTTGGAATTACCGTCACCGATGAAACCGGCAGGATTATAGATTTCCAGGAGAAACCGAAGGAACCCAAGAGTAATTTGGCTTCTATGGGAATTTATATCTTTACCTGGAAAGTGCTAAAGGATGCTTTGCTACGAACCCGGGATGTGCCGGATTTGGATTTTGGAAAGCATGTTATTCCTTATATTTTCCAGAACATAGGGAATGTTTTTGCCTATGAGTTCAACGGATATTGGAAGGATGTGGGAACCTTGTATT
>CALIEL010000313.1 GCA_938022235.1 Oribacterium parvum | reverse complement strand
ATAGTAGTGGAGAATTAAAGCACGGTACCATCAGCTTAATCGAAAAGGGCAGCCCGGTTATCGGTCTTCTTTCTCAGGAAGAACTTGCGGGAAAGAGCATTTCCAATATCCATGAGGTACGAAGTCGTGGAGCCAAATGCTTTGCTATTAGGATGGAAGATATCGCTATCGAAGAAGAGGACTTTGCGCATAATCTTATCGTACCAAAGACTCATCCGCTCTTTGCCGGAAGCCTTTTGGTACTTCCTCTCCAGTTCCTTTCCTACCAAGTTAGCCTTTTAAAGGGCTTCGATCCGGATAAGCCCAGGAACTTGGCGAAGTCCGTGACAGTGGAATAAAAATGGAGCTGTAATACAATAGAAAAGAGTCAATTAGTTTTTGCAGTATAGGTCTAAAGTCGGGGCACGCTCTCGCTAACCTCGCCCAGCAGGGGATACTAAGCGAAAAACTTCATGCTATTCGTTTTTCGCAAGTACCCGCGGGCTCAGATTGCCCCTATTTTAGACCTATACTGCAAAAATTTACACCAAACTCTAATTGTATTGCAGTTCCTTTTTTATTCCCCTTAAATTCTGACTAAGCAGCGGATTTGTTATCCATGACTCATTTTGCTTCGCAAAGCAAATTCCTTCGGAAAGCATTCTTCATTCACGAATAATAACTGAGCTTTCCCTATAGCTTAGTCTATCGAAGCACTCTGGCGCCGGAGCCCTTCATCAGTGCCTCCACCTCTTCTTTTCTGGCCATGGTGGTATCTCCCGGTGTGGTCATGGCAAGAGCACCGTGACAAACCGCATATTGGATGGCAAGTGCGGGATCGCCCTTTTCCATTAAGCCGTACAGAAGTCCTGAAGCAAAAGAGTCTCCCCCGCCCACACGGTCAAATATTTCCAGCTTCGGAAAGGACATTCCCTCATACACCTGGCCCTCTGCATAGCAAATGCCGGACCAGTCATTTACCGTAGCGCTATGCACAGTACGAAGGCTGGTAGCCACCACTTTGAAGTTGGGATAAAGCTTTACCAGCTCTTCCTGCATTTTCCCATAGGCCTTAGGATCCAAATGCTTTAAGTCCTTCTGTCCTTCTACATGAAGACCAAGACAGGCGGTGAAGTCCTCTTCATTTCCCATCATAATATCCACGAACTTAGCCGCTTCCCGGTTCACTTCCTGAGCCTTCTCTACACCGCCGATAGCATCCCACATGGAAGGACGGTAATTTAAGTCGTAGGAAATCACCGTGCCGTGCTTCTTTGCCGCTTCCATCACCGCAAGCATGGTTTCTCCGGACTGTTCCGAGAGGGCAGCATATATTCCTCCGGTGTGGAGCAGACGAACCCCCAGCTCCCCGAAAATTCTATCCAGATCAATATCTTCTTTCTTCAGCTTGGAAATGGCGGTATTTGCCCGGTCGGAACAGCCCTTGGCGCCTCTTACCCCGAAGCCCCGCTCCGTAAAGTTGAGACCGTTTCGGCAGGTTCTTCCGATTCCATCCGTCTTTGCCCAATGGATAAAGGATGTGTCCACGCCTCCCTGCAGAATAAAATCTTCCACAAGGTATCCGATTTCATTTGCGGCAAATGCCGTAATCACCGCAGTTTTCAAAGAGAAACAGCGTCGAAGTCCCCGCACCACATTGTACTCTCCGCCGCCTTCCCAAACCCTGAACTGCCTGGCGGTACGAATCCGGCCCTCCCCCGGATCCAAGCGAAGCATGATTTCTCCTAAGGAAATGGCGTCGTAAGCGCAGTCTTTTTTCTCTCGAAATGATAAAGCCATAAGGGTTCCTCCTCTATCTTCTGTCCAAATGCTCCTTCCTACTCTAACATAAAAACGCAAAGGCTCACAGGAGGCTTTTTCACTATACTTTTCCGTACGGTTTTAGACATTTTTCCTATTGTCTTAGATACTTTTCCTATTATCTTATACATTCCTTCTGTTGTTGTAGACTCTATTTTATCTTATCCGAGCGCTTCATTTACAGCACAAAAAAACCGGAGCCCCTACCGGCCCCGGTTTTCCTTGTTTTTTGAAAGTATTTCGTTGCTTTCTTAGAAAGTCTTATCTCAGAAGAGAAAGAACTCCCTGTGGCTGCTGGTTAGCCTGAGAAAGCATAGACTGTGCAGCCTGGTTAAGAATGTTATTCTTAGTGAAAGCTGCCATTTCCTTAGCCATATCTGTATCACGGATTCTGGACTCAGCTGCAGTCATGTTCTCGTTAGTGGTCTTAAGGTTGTTGATGGTGTGCTCAAGACGGTTCTGAGATGCTCCAAGCTTCGCTCTGTGTGTAGATACAGTGTTGATTGCCTTATTGATGGTGGTAATTGCAGAGTTTGCCTTAGATACGGTAGATACATCGACAGCTGCTACACTTAATGCAGAGGAACCCATCTTAGCAGAAGCAATTTGTAATTTTTCTCCTGCAGTTGGTCCAATCTGTACTGTGATGGAAGCAGTCTGAGCCAATGGCTTTACACCATTGTAATCTGTGGTAGAAGCAATTCTGTTCAGCTCTTCCTTTAAAGCTGTTACCTCTGCTCCAATAGCTGTACGAGCTGTAGAGTTATAGGTTCCGTTAGCAGACTGGGTAGCCAGAGTTACCATACGCTGTAACATAGAGTGA
This sequence comes from Oribacterium parvum, assembly GCA_938022235.1. Classification (GTDB taxonomy): domain Bacteria; phylum Bacillota; class Clostridia; order Lachnospirales; family Lachnospiraceae; genus Oribacterium; species Oribacterium parvum_A. Next base: position 1,165 of record CALIEL010000313.1, on the reverse strand, counting down.
GTCTCTGTTAAAGCACCCTCAGCTGTCTGGATTAAACCGATTGCATCGTTTGCGTTGGAAGTAGCCTGGTCAAGACCGTTAATCTTGGAACGCATCTGCTCGGAAATAGCAAGACCTGCTGCATCATCTGCAGAACGGTTGATTCTATATCCGGAAGACAGCTTCTCTAAGTTCTTCTGTCCGTTAGCAGAGTTGGCGGAAAGGTTTCTGTAAGCGTTGTTTGCTGCAATGTTGTGTTGAATAACCATAGTAATATCCTCCTGATTTCGGCATGCCAGAACCTCCCTGTCCTATGCAAATCTCCTTTTCCGGCGCCAGAAAAGAAGATTTTCTTTGCCTTTTCTTGTCTTTCGACGAATTTTGCCTTTTGGCGGTTACGGTCCGAAGACCAATGTCCTCTTCCCAAGGAAGAGAGTTCTGTCGCAAGTTTTTAGGTTTTATTCTTGCTACAGTATATATATCGGAAATAAAAATTAAATTATAAGTATAATTTTGAAATAAATTTCTATTTTTTATGTAATTCCTTAGGATAAAAAAACCGAAGCCCCTACCGGCTCCGGTTTTCCTTGTTTTTTGAAATTTTGCAATAGCTTCCTTAGAAAGTCTTATCTCAGAAGAGAAAGAACTCCCTGTGGCTGCTGGTTAGCCTGAGAAAGCATAGACTGTGCAGCCTGGTTAAGAATGTTATTCTTAGTGAAAGCTGCCATTTCCTTAGCCATATCTGTATCACGGATTCTGGACTCAGCTGCAGTCATGTTCTCGTTAGTGGTCTTAAGGTTGTTGATGGTGTGCTCAAGACGGTTCTGAGATGCTCCAAGCTTTGCTCTGTGAGTAGATACAGAATTGATAGCCTTGTTGATGGTAGTAATTGCAGAGTTTGCCTTAGATACGGTAGATACATCGACTGCATTTACTCCTAATGCAGTAGAGCCCATCTTAGCTGTAGCAATGGTCAAGGTTTCTCCTGCGGTTGGTCCAATCTGTACTACGATACCGCCTGCTGCCGGTGCCGCAGCTCCACCAGGTCCCGGTGTACCCGTAGCTGCAGCTGCTGCTCCGGGAGCATTTCCGGTATTTAAGGGCTTTACACCATTGTAGTCTGTGGTGGACGCGATTCTGTTCAGCTCAGCCTTTAAAGCGGTAACCTCTTCTCCAATAGCTGTAC
>CALIEL010000312.1 GCA_938022235.1 Oribacterium parvum | reverse complement strand
AAGAGGCTTCCCTTTTCAAGAAGCTCTCCGGATTTTTAAAAAATCCCAATATTTTGGCTATCATTTTTGGATTTCTTTGCTTTAGTTTTCGGATTTCTGTTCCAAGACCCTTGGGACAAGCCATAAAAGATATCGGGGGAATGATAGGTCCTGTCAGTATGATGGTTACCGGTATGATTTTGGCGAAAATGCCTGTTGCTCGATTTTTTCAGAATAAGAGACTGTTTTTTGTGACCTTTCTTCGCATGTTCTTCTTCCCAATCTGCTTATTGCTCTTTTTTAAGCTTGGCCATATAGCAAGTCTTCTTCCCATGGGAAAGGAGATTTTTCTGGTGACCTATCTCAGTGCCATTGCCCCCAGCGGAACCAGTGTGAATCAGTTTGCTATCATCTATGAGCAGGATGCGGAATATGCCAGCTGCATTAATATCTTCACCACCTTGGTAGCGATTGTGACTATGCCCTTGTTTGTCTACCTCTACCTCTGGATGATATAATACGGGACTATAAAAAATATTAAAATTATTTAGCGTGTAATATAGGCCTGAAAAAGGGGCAGTCTGAGCCCGCCGGTACTTGCGAAAAACAAAGGTACTGCAGTTTTTCGCTTAGTATCCGAAAGGACAGACTTTTCATCAGAAAAGTCGTCCTGTTACAGACCAACTTCCGAAGGAATTTGCTTTGCGAAGCAAAGTGAGCAGTGGTTAACAAAACCACTGCTCAGTCAGGCGAAGCTAGCGTGCCCCAATTTCAGGCCTATATTACATAAACGCTAAATTTTTTATACCTTTGTTTTATTCTTCTCCCAGCATTACAGAGGTGGACTTCACAATGGCAACGGCCTTAGCGCCTACTGTTAATCCAAGGTCCTTTACAGCCTCCAAAGAGATGGTGGAAGTGATAGTTACACCTTCTTCAATTTCCAACTTTACAATGGCGTTTACAGCCCCTTCCTGAATCTCCTTTACAGTACCCTTCCACTGATTTCTTGCAGAGATTTTCAGATTCTCATTTGCCAGCATCACTTCTGTAGCCTTTACAAAGATGCAAGCTTTCTTTCCTTCTGCAAGCTTTAAATCTTCAATCGCTTCCATAGATATGGTGGAGCTAACAGTATTGCCACCGGGAGTTTCTAATTTTACAATGCCGTTTACGGCACCCTTACGAATTTCTTTTACATTTCCATGAAAATGGTTTCTTGCACTGATCATTTTAAAATCCTTTCTGCTTATACTAAGTTGCACAGCCCAGTTTACTGGGAAACATAATAAATTGCCAGCAATCTTTTGATTATTTAGATGATTTTTAGAAATTATGAAATCAAAAATTCAAATTTTTTTAGAATGCCATAAGTTTTTAAACATAGCAAATACGAAACGATTTAAGAAAAGAGTAGCTCTAGTCCTTGGCCTTTAAGTATTGGTACACCTCCCTTTTTCCGATGCCCCTGTCCTTTGCTACCATTTTCATAGCCTCCTTTTCAGACAGGCCTTTGTCCAGGTATTCCTGCATATGATCTTCCATGGAAAGCTCTTCCCATTGGGCCTTAGCTTCTTCCTTTTTCTTTTCTAAAGACTTTCCTTCTATAGCGAGAGCAAATTCTCCTCTAGGTTCTTCTTCCTGATATCTCTCTATTGCCCGGTCTAAGTCCAGATAAAGGAGTTCTTCATACTTTTTGGTGAGCTCTCTTGCTAAGGTGATTTTTCTATTTTCCCCGAAGGCTTCTCGAAGGTCTTCCAAAGTTTTCAGCAAATGATGGGGAGCCTCATAGAGAAGAATCGTTCGTTCCTCTTCCCTTAATTGGGTGAGTAGTCGTTGCCGCTCTTTTTTATTGGCCTTTTCGGTGGGAAGGAAAGCTTCAAAACAAAAACGTCTGGTAGAAAGGGCGGAAAGACTTAAGGTCAGCACAAAGGCCGCAGCTCCGGGAAGACTTTCCACTGGGATCCCCTGCTCCACTGCCTGTTTCACCAGCTCTTCTCCCGGGTCGGAAATGCAGGGGGTTCCCGCATCGGTAATCAGGGCTATATGTTTTCCCTCCAAGCATTGCGCAATCAAGTCCCTTGCCTTTTCTACCTTATTAAACTCATGATAGGCGGTCATGGGAGTTTTAATCTCAAAATGATTTAAAAGCTTGATAGAGTTTCTGGTATCCTCAGCGGCGATAAGGTCCGCTTCTTTCAGGGTGCGAAGAACCCGAAAGCTGATGTCCTCCAAATTGCCGATGGGGGTGGCACATAAACTGATTTTTCCGATGGGCATGATACTCTCCTTGAATATTTAAAAAGTTAAGGAAATTCTCGTTGAATCTACCGGGTTTAGATTGCAACCCTCATATCCGTTTAAGGATATTATCCGAATGTGGATAATAGGTATTTTAGCATACTTGTTTTATAATAGGGAAAGAAGCTTTTCTCATCATTTTAACTATCTTATTTTTATTCTGATAATCTTATATTAAACGATTTATTTATCTAAAATCATTTACTTTTTATTCTTTTCAACTTCTGAAAATCTATCACAGAAAGGAGCTTCCCTTTATGACTCAATCAGCTAATAATTCAAACTTTCAACATACAGACAAGAAAGATATGGAGGACTTGGAAAAACGAAAAACCATAGAATCTTTCACTTTAATGGATGATATTTTCATGAGACTTGTATTTGAGGAAAAGTCTTGCACGGAATATGTTTTACAAGTTTTAATGAATAAAAAAAGTTTAAAAGTGAAAAAGCAGTATGTACAAAAAGATCTTCCTAATTTGTACGGTCATTCTTTGCTCCTGGATTGCTTTTGTGAAGATGAACGGGGAAATTTATATAACATAGAAATTCAAAATACATCCCAAGATGCCGGACCTAAAAGAGCCAGATATCATGCCGCGCTATTGGATATTCATTATCTGGGAAAAGGGGAGGACTTTACGCATTTGCCTGAAAGCTATATTATATTCATTACAGATAAGGATATTTTCAAAGCAAAGAAACAGCTTTATCATATTGAAAGGAAGATAGAGGAAATAGGAGCTGGTTTTCAGGACGGTTCCCATATTCTATATTTTAATACAGATTGCAAAGAAGATAATGCTTTAGGGAATCTTGCCAAAGACTTTCATCGGGAGAATCCTGAGGAAATGCAATCTAAAATTTTATCGGAAAGAGTAGCTTTACTGAAATCAAGGCGTTTGGATAAGAAAGGAGAGCAAAAAATGAATTTAGTGTTAGAGCAATACAGACAAAAAGCATTTCGGGAAGGTATTGAAGAAGGCATGGAAAAAGGCATGGAAAAAGGCGTTGAGAGTGGAAAACAAAGGATGGCTCTTCTTATGGGAATCCTGGCCGAGAAGGGTAGGTTGGAGGACATCAAAAAAGCTGCAGGTGATAAGTTATATTTAGAAAGTTTGCTTTCCGAGTTTGGCTTATAGAATTCGTTTTTTAACTATGGAGAACTCTGCTTTTCTATGGCGGAAAGTTTTCCCCTATGGTAGAATGTAACTGCTTATTTTTTTTATTCTACCGGCTTGCAAACTGCGATATTCCAAAAGAGGAGAGGTGCTATGCAAAGAACAAAAAAACACAGCTCCATTCCTAGGGAGTATCCGCTGCCAAGGCTCTATACCAGTGTCAGCACTAAAGAAGAAAGCCTTAAAGTTGAGGCGGACTGGCATGACTATTATGAACTGATTTATTTTCAGGAAGGTAGCTTTCAGCTCTATCTTAATTTGAAAGAAATCCATATCGAAGAGGAATGCTTGTTTTTGATTCCCAAGGGCTGTATCCATCGCCTGTATGCTATTTCGGAGAAGGCCGTGGAACATTCCTTGTGTTTCCGCTTAGAGGACTTCTGCTTTGCGGAGGAGGATATTCTGGAGCAGGGCTTCTTCAGGGCCTTAAGAGAAGAAGAGTATTTTTTTCCTAAAGAAATCAGTTTATCTCACTTGGGATTTTTAGAGATGGTACAGGGCTTTTCGGAAATCTACAAGTTGTTTCATCAGCATGGGAAGAAGGAGGCATCTGTTTCCGGCAGCTATTCCTATCGTCTGGAAAGACTGGCGGATCATATGATGGTTAAGGGGAGATTGTTGCAACTCTTTGCCATCATGGAAGGCATGGGGATGATTTCGGAAAGACGTCTGGTGGAGGAGGAAAAGCAGGTGTTGTTTATCAAAAACAGCATCGAATATATTCGTGAGCATTATGCGGAGAAGATTTATATTCGGGATTTGGCAAACCTTTGTCAGTTAAATGAGCAGTATTTTACCCGCTTTTTTGGAAACAATGTGGGAATTTCCCCACTGGAATATATTAATCGTTACAGAGTAGAAAAGGCGGTGGAGATTCTCTCCGGGGGAGAGGATAAGGTTTTGGATGTGGCCAAAGCCACCGGTTTCCATAATCAAGGGAATTTTATCAAGATATTTAAAAGCATTATGGGAGAGACGCCCCACCAGTATAGAAAGAGGTTAGAATGACATATTATTATCCTGCGGTAATTCGGAAGAAAGAAGATGGCTACAGAGTGGATGTAATCGACTTGGAGGATTGTTACGGAGAGGGAAAAACAAAGGAAGAGGCTTTGGAGGACGCTCGTTATGCCGGTGTGAACTGGCTGCTGGTTGAGTCGGAGGAGTCTATGGATTTTCCGAGACAGACCCATTTGGATGACATTGTTTTGGGAGAAGGAGAAGAAAAAACCATGCTGGCTTTCCTTATGCCTAAGGAGGGCTGGGACGAGTAGAAGTCTGCTTAACTTGTTGGAGATAAGAAGCTGTTACCCCTTTTAGGAGAAGACCGGGAACTCGGAATCTCCCCTTGCAAGACCTTCGGAATTTTGCTATACTCTGTCGGACGTAGAGATAGGAATAAAGGAGGATAGGGTGAATAAAATCGTTCTTCGCAATGGCTTTGTTTACAAAAAGGAAGGAATCGTAAAGGCTGATCTTTTGATTTCTGAGGGAAAACTATTTCTTCAATTCTCTAAAATGGACGAAGAAGGTGCCATCGTTTATAACATGGATGGGAAATTAATAGTTCCGGGCTTCGTGGATGTACATGTACATCTGCGGGAGCCCGGTTTTTCTTATAAAGAGACCATAAAGAGCGGAACTAGGGCGGCTGCCCATGGAGGCTATACGGCGGTTTGCGCTATGCCGAATCTAAATCCCCCTCCTTCGACCATAGAGAATTTGACTTTGGAAATGGATAAAATTCACGAGGATGCCTGCATTGCCGTGTATCCTTATGGAAGCTTAACGAAAAATCAGAGTGGAAGAGGAGAGTTATCCGATATTGCGGAGTTGGCTCCCTATGTCATCGGTTTTACCGATGACGGAAAGGGCATGCAGGATGACTGGTTGATGCTGGAAGCCATGGTGCAGGCGAAGGCGGTGGGGAA
>CALIEL010000311.1 GCA_938022235.1 Oribacterium parvum | reverse complement strand
GGCAGCTCCGGCAGTAATATTAACTTCTCCTGTCAAAAGTCCTGCAAACACTACCCCCACAGCCATACCTTCCGGAATATTATGAAGGGTTACCGCAAGAAGCATCATCGTAGTCCTTTGAAAAGAACTGGGCATTCCTTCAGCCTGATCTGTATTCTGATGCAAGTGTGGGATAATCTTATCCAATGCCAATAAAAACAAGGTTCCCAGCCAAAATCCCACAAAGGCGGGAAGAAAGGCCAGCTTTCCTAAATGAGCACTCTCTTCCATAGCAGGTATCAGCAAGCTCCAAATAGAAGCTGCTACCATGACTCCTGCAGCAAATCCTGTTAGCCCCTTCTGCACATTGGGATGAAAATCCCGTTTCATAATGAAAACACAGGCCGCTCCCAAGCTTGTTCCAATAAAGGGAATCAATATACCCCAAAAAACTACCATATTCATAGAAACTCCTTTTACTACTCTTTATTTATCTTTCATAATCTTTATTTTGCATTATTAATTTCATTCAATTATATTGTTTGCAATTTTATTAATTTAGTATATCTGAATCCGTGAAATATGGCAAGAAAGAATCTCTATTCCCAAGTCTTCCAAATATCCGGACAATACCCTACCGTGGCCTGCTTCCCATTTCTCACGATGGGCTGCTTTAATACCATAGGATGCTCTAAGACTTTCGCAAATTTGTCTTCCTTCGCAAGATAACGAATCAGTTGATATGCTTCCCGATCCTTCGTTTTTTCATCCAGCATCTCTTCAAAATCGCCCACAGCAGAAAGAACGGATTGTAATTCTCCCTTGCTGATTCCCTTTTCTTTCAAATCTACAGCCTGAAATTTAATCCCTCTTTCCTTAAAATAGCGTTCCGCCTTCTTTGTATCCTGGCTCTTCTTTGTTCCAAAGATCTGAATATTCATAAAATACTCCCCCAAAATTCCTCTACAAAAAACACTCCTCTTTGTGATATTTCTGTTTTGAATATATCTATTTCTTTTTACGTCCAAATCATTCTAAAAAATATATCTCTCCTTCGTCAAGTTACAGCTTGATTCCGGGCTACAAGCTGCCGTTCTGTTCCCAAAAAATATTATCCCTCTCCTTGTACTATTTTTTTATTCTTAATATTTACACTATACTTTTTTTATAATTATTGGTATTATTTACTATGATTATTCAAATTATTTATAGAAAAATTATACTAATTTATCAATTTATTCCAATTCCCTATATATTCTTGGGCATTCAAAGCGATGGCTTTGGAAAAATGTAAGAATACTCCGGAAATTTGCTTGTCTTACCCCTAAGGCAAATACCGTGACAAAAAAAAATACAGGAAAAAAATATAATGTTAAGAGAAAATACAGTGACGAAAGGAAGCACAGTAAAAAGCAAATGAAAGAGATTTACTTAGACCAGGGAGCCACCTCCTATCCAAAAGCTCCGGGGGTGGGTATGGCAATGGCAAACTATATCGACAATATTGGTGCCAGCATGAATCGGGGAAGCTATGGAAAGGCTATGGAAGTGGGAAATCTTGCCATTCGTCTCCGAGAAAGGGCCTGTAAGCTCTTTGCCTTTCAGGATCCCGGCCATGTGATTATTACCTCGGGAGCCAGTATTGGCTTAAATATGCTGATTATGCCCCTCTTTCAAGAGGGCGGTCATGTGATTATCAGTCCCTTGGAGCACAATGCGGTACGAAGACCCTTGGAGATGCTTTTGCAAAGAAAGGAACATCCCATTTCTCTAAGTACCTTCCCCTATGATTTAGGTTTAGACGGCGACTTTAGCCCTCTGGAGAACTTAATTCGTCCGGATACCAAAGCTGTCATCATGCTCCATGCTTCCAATGTGAGCGGGGAGGTTTTTCCGGTAGAAGCCATAGGAAAAATCTGTAAAGAAACGGGTATTGATTTTATTTTAGATGCTTCCCAAAGCGGAGGACATATCCCCATTGATTTTGAAAAAATGAATCTTTCCGCCCTGGTTCTTCCGGGACACAAGGGTTTACTGGGTCCTCAGGGCATCGGCCTTACCCTACTCCGGGAGGATTTTGCAAAAAAACTTCCCCCTTATCTGTTCGGGGGAACCGGAAGCGTATCGGAAAGTCTCACTATGCCAGGCTTCATGCCGGATAAATTCGAGCCGGGCACTCCCAATATTCCGGGAATCTACGGTTTGGAAAAAGCCCTGCAATTTATCGAAGAAACCGGAGTGGAAGTCATGGAAGCATATACCAAACAGCTTCATCAGAGATTTTTGGAAGGTCTCTATGAAATAAAAGGAAAGAATTTGATACGAATACCGGGAAAGGAGGGACGAGAAAACAGCGGTGTGGTCAGCATTGATTTTTGCACTATGGACAATGCTTTAGTTTGCAACAGATTGGCAAGCCGGTATGGCATCATGACCCGTCAGGGCTTGCACTGTGCGCCGATGGCACATCAATGTTTTGGCACGGAAAAAAGCGGAACTGTACGCTTTTCCTTCGGCTTCTTTAACAGGATGGAAGAAATAGACCGGACTCTACTGGCTATTCAGGAAATTCTTTCCTAATCTCCCGAAAGGGATGCATTTTCACAACACACTTTTACATCAAAGGAGAAAAACATGAAAAGCAAATTCACTGATGCCAGTATCCTACTGGCCGGCTTAGCCACAGGCATTGCCGCGTTAATTCTGACCAAGATGGGAAATCCCGCCAACATGGGATTCTGTATTGCCTGCTTTTTACGAGATTTAGCCGGAGCAATCGGCTTACACCAGGCCGCTAAGGTACAGTATCTTCGTCCGGAAATCATCGGAATCGTATTGGGAGCTTTTGCACTTTCTTTCATCCAGAAGGAATGGAAGCCAAAAGCAGGTTCCTCCCCCGCCACCAGATTTCTCTTAGGGATTGTGGTGGTAATCGGCGCTCTCGCCTTCTTA
>CALIEL010000310.1 GCA_938022235.1 Oribacterium parvum | reverse complement strand
TTTGAGTAAAGTTGTCTTTCCGGCTTTTGGGGGAGAAACAATCATTCCTCTCTGTCCTTTTCCGATAGGCGCCAAAAGATCCAGCACTCTTAAAGAGGTAGGCACTCTCTTCCCTTCTCTTTCCATATGGATTCTTTCATCCGGGAAAATGGGGGTAAGCTTATCAAAATCCGGTCTTCTGAAAATGGCAGAAACCGGCAGGTCGTTGACCGTTTCAATATACAGAAGGGCATTGTATCTTTCCTGGGGATTCCTGGACTTGGCATAGCCGTAAATCATATCTCCGGTTTTCAAATGAAAACGGCGAATCATCAGGGAATTCACATAGACATCCTGCTCTCCCGGCATAAAGTTTTCGGAACGAATAAAACCGTAGCCGTCAGCCATAACCTCCAGAATTCCATGGGCTTCCTTGGCATCCGTGTCCCTGGGGCCTTCTCTACGAACTTCTTCTCTGGGCACATTGTTCCGGGAAGAAGTGTCAAAAGACTCTTCTCCAAGCTCAGGGTTTGGGGTGCTTTCTTCAATAGACTCATTGGAGACAGCATCTTTCACTTTCGTTGCTTCAGTTTTCACAGCTACAGTTTTCGTTGCTTCAGTTTTTTTTGCTTCTGTCTTCTCTTTATTCGCTACAGTCTTCTCTTTTTTTACTCTCCCCTTTTCCGCCTTCACTGCGTCCCGGTCTTCCTTCACTATCGCCGTCTCTTCTGTGACAGACTCATCCTCCAAAGGGGACTTTTTCCTGCTTCTTGTTTTTTTCTCAACGGATTGCACCTCCGCCTCCCTATCCGCTGATAAGGATGCATCTTTCTTTTTTGCAGAGACTTTGCGCGGTTTTGTGCCGGCTTTGCTCTCCTCCGTCCCAGTCTGCAGCAGTTCTTCTTGAATCTCCGTGGATTTTTTTCTTGGCATAAATACTCCTTTGATGGAAAAAATGAAAAATAATATAGAATTACTTTATTAAAATGAATAAGCTAGGAAGTTTGATTCAGGGGAAGCCCTGATAAGAAAAGAGGGACGGAAATCCGAGAAGATTTCCTCCCTATGTTTAGGATGGACCTGATGGGAGTCGAACCCATGTCCGAAAACGAATTCCCTCTCCTTCTACTATCATAGTACGCTTCAAGATTCCCCACTAGGATAAGATGCGCACGTCTTGTCCTAGCCGGTATCCTCTAAATACGCCCGGTTGCGGGAGGAACCGCAACAGTCGTTTCTCACAAAAATGAGGTCAGGATCTTCCCGTGTGAGTGCAGGAAGGCTGGCCAGCAGCGCTTAGGCTGCTAATGCGTAACTATCGTTAGCGTTTAAATTTAAGTTTGAAGTTTAACGCGACTTCTTTCGGATAGCTTCTAAAGCTGCATCATCCCCGTCGAAACCGGTACAAGCCCTAAAACAGTCTTATTGTACGAGGAAAATAGCTATTTGTAAAGGATTAGCTTTATTTCTTTATCAACTGACAAACTCTTTACTCTATTTTTGATTCTCCATCATTTTGAAAGAAAAGAATACTGTTTAATGAAAGATTTTAGCAGATATTTTTCTATCCCCTCATAGAAGAAAGCAATAACTCCTCTATATTAGACAAATCTACATTTTCTCCTTCTGTTTTCCCTCTTCCGTGCTACAATAAGATTGTTAAATAAATAACCATTCCTTTTCAGAACACTTTTCCCTAAAAGCTGTTCAAAAAGCTATGGACCAAGTTGTACAAAGAGTCTAGAAAAGAAATTGCTTGAAAGATGCCAAGGAGGTTCAAAATGAAAAAACTTAGAGAAATGAGAAATCCGTTGAAATATGTTCAGGGTAGAGACGCTTTGCTTTCCTTCTGTAAGGAAACAGAGTATATGGGAAAAAATTACCTCTTTGTCTGCTCTCATAGTGCCTATGAAGCCTGCCATGACAAATTAGAACAAAGCTTCGAAGGAACGGATAAAGTTCGTCATTATGAAATCTTCGGAGGCATTTCCAGTGAATCGGAAATTGCCAGAATGCGGAAAATCGTAGAGGAACAGGGAATTGATACCGTGGTTGGTGTTGGTGGCGGTTCCGCCGTGGATACAGCGAAGGCAACAGCCTTTTATGAGAAGAAGCATATCGTCATTATCCCTACCGTTGTAGCCACCGATGCGCCCTGTACCGGTCTTTCCGTTATTTACCACGACGACGGATCCTTCAAGGAGTACCTCTTCTATCCCACCAATCCGGACTGTGTTCTGGTAGACAGCACCGTAATCGCCAATGCACCGGTTCGCTTCCTGATTCCCGGAGCAGGAATGGTGCTTGCCAAGTATTGCTATGAAAATCTGAAGAAATACGGAGAAGCCGCTCTTCTGGCCTGTGAAGATCATGTAGTCACAAAGGCCTTGGATAACATCATTGAAGCCTGTGTTTATCTCTCCGGCGTAGGAGCTGACAATGTAAATGTTGCCGCAGCCCATTCCTTCTACAACGGTCTTACTTCTTTAGGCGGTAACAGCGCTCCCCACGGAAATTGTGTAGCCTTCGGTACTCTGGTACAGCTTTGTCTGGAGGGTGTAAAGAAGGAGGAATTCGAAGAGGTTCAAGATTTCTGCGTCGCCGTAGGACTTCCCATCACCTTGGCAGAGCTGGGTGATTTTTCCGATGCAGACCTCCACACCATCGCCAAAAATGCCTGCGTTCCCGGAGAAACCATCCATAACCTTGCAGGAGACGTGACGGAAACAGAGCTTTATGACGCCATGATTGCGGCAGATGCCTTAGGTAAGAAGAGAAAGGGTGGCTGTTAAAAGATATAAAAATAATTTTTTTCAATTCTTTATCATCAAGTCTCCATAAGTACATGGATTATCACCAACATTATCGATAATCCATGTGCTTATTTTTTATCGCCGGCTATATCATATTCAATGTGCTTTTTTATCGCCATTTAAAATAGATTGTATAGCATCATTAATTGAGTCTGAAAATACATAAAATGCTCCATTTGGATAAGAAAAATCCTTTTCTATCCCCTTGAATCTCCACATTAAATATTGTAAATTGATAGAGAAAATTAAAAAATAAAATCAGGAGCTTTTATGAAACTTACAAAAATCGTCTGCCCTAATTGTAACGGTACCTTGGATATTCCGGAGGGAATGAAGGAAGGCTTTGTAACCTGTAAATTTTGTAATACCAAGATTTACCTGGAGCCTCACAAACCGGATATCACACAAAATATCCATATTGACAAAGTAAACTACAATACTCCCTATACAGCCCCCCCAAAAAAGGAATCTCCAAAATATCTATTAGGGATTCTTCTTGCGGTACTATTTTTACCAAGCATTATTATATTCCTTAGCTTAAGTCGAATTTTCTATCAAAGCTCCGACTCCTCCACCTTCATTGCAGCAAGTCCAAGCTACTGCACTACGCCGGAGGACAGCACTGTAATCAGCTTTGTGGAACAGGCCTTCAATAAGCCCGTCTCGGAACTGACTCCTGAGGACTATGCCTCCATTCAATATTTGGATATCCGGAAAAAATCGGGAAAAAGTGACAATGCCGCTGAACAATGGGTATTTTCGTATGCTGAAAGCGTAGATGAAGCAGGAGAAGCTTTAGAAAAAAAGACCATTTTCCTCCCCTCTACAGACTCCATCGACGAATCCAGCCTTCAGGCTTTTACAGGCCTTGTGAGCCTGAAATTAGATGGAAATATAAGCTTCAGCTATGATAATACGAGCTATAGCCAAGATTTGAAAAATCTAGGCAATTTAAAGTATTATTCCGACCAATATATCTATGCCGCAGATTTAAAAAGGATTCTTCCTCATCCTGAGGAGATTTTAGGACTTTCAGGCGTTAATTTTTCCAATGTTTTAAGCTTATATTTTTCTCAAGATAACTCTGAGATAAATATAGAAAAAATCATGAGTGAATTCACTTCCCTGGAATCCCTTGACGTTCGTGTAGATGAAGATTATGAAGGAGGACTTCTTTTCCTAAGAAACCTTCCCGGTTTAAAACGCTTGACCCTGTATATTATCGGAAATGATGCCGTTGTTTTAGACCTTTCTCCCCTTTCTTCTCTTAGTAACTGTACCGACCTTTCCATTACCGGGCCTTATCAAGAGCCTTTGGACAATGTCAGCGTTTTATCCGGTATGCCTCAGCTTGAAAATCTCAAGCTGAAAAACATAACAAGCTTAAAGGATTTAAATTTTGTAAAAAACATGCCCAAGCTAAAGAGCTTAAGTTTAGATACTTTACCTATCCTTTCCTTAGATGGTTTGGCCAATCATCTTTCCTTAAACAGCTTATATCTGGATTGCCATGATGTGGAAAATGTAAATGCCTTGTCTACATTAAGTTCTTTACAAAAACTATACATTGACTATCACAACTATGATATTCCGGATTTACACGGCTTAACAGCATTGGAAGAAGCGAATCTCTTGGTTTGGGACTTGGATAAAATCGCCCACATGCCCTCTTTAAAAAAGCTGACGATTCGAAACTATATGTCCGATTACAGTGCCGACATTTTACGGGGAATGAATTCCCTAAGCGACCTCTGCTTTGTAGGCCGCGGAATCACCGGACTGGTAGATACGGACTTGGGAAATGCATTGCGGGAGCTTCCCGCTTTGGAACGCCTTACCATGCTGGGAACACCTATGGACCGCTATAAGGATTACACGAAGGCCCTTTCCAATATCGGGGTAAGGGAAATGTACTTTTATCCTGAGGATGACAGTAATGTAGCGGATGGTCCGGTTCTCAGTCTTTCCTTAAGTCGAATGGAAGACGACAACAGCACGGAAATACTAGCCCTGGAAAAGGCGGAGATTCACAATGTAGATGATGACAGCAGGAACTTTGACCAAAATGCCAAAGCTTATCTATCTCATTTTAAAGCAGTAAAAAAGCTAATAATTCCCGGCAATAAATTGCAAAGCCTGGATTGTCTGGAAGGATTAAATACTATTGAAGAGCTAGATATCTCCGACAATTATATTTCCGATATCAGTATGCTAAGAACTCTCCCAAATTTAAAGAAGGTAAAGCTGTCCGGAAATTCCATCGCCAACATGGAGATCTTACCGGATACGGTAGAGGTGGTTAATTCCTTTGATTAGGAAAATTTGTGTACTGAAAGTTTAGGAATGAAAACGTATCATTCAGGGCTATACGATTTAAAAAAAAGGCAAAATTCTGTTTGATATCCATTGAAAATTCAAGGCAGAAAGAGGAGGCAAATGAAATTTTTTTACTATTTTATAGAAGGAAGTAGGAGTACATATCAATCCCCATTTTTAGTCCAACTTCTTCTCCTTCTCATAGGCCTTATTTGGCTGTTCCGACGTCTAATCATCTTAAGAACAGGGGGCAGTTTTTTTGCCCCCTACCATATCGTGGGAGATACTCTTTATATTCATGCAGGATTAATCTGTATCGGAAAACGGGCCATTCCCTTTTCCGAAATGCGTGCCGTCCATGTGGATCCTATCCATAACCGTCATGGAGAAAGATATTATGCTATTCAAATTCTGAGAAAGTCCGGACTGCATAAGTTCTTCACCATTACGAATAACGAACAGGGCAAGGTGTATCTGGAAGAATTGAAGGAAGCTTTGCGAAAGCATGGCGTAGGGGTGCGATATCTTTCCAAAGAGTATTGAGGGAAGGACTGTGTTCGTCACTAATATTCGCTCTGATGCAGTATGGGGCTGTTAGGGGACACGCTCCCGCTAACCTCGCCTTCGCAGCGGTACTAACTTCAAGCTTCGCATAGCTCGCTTTCAGTAAGTACCGGCGGGCTCAGATTGTCCCCATTACAGCCCCATACTGCATCATTCGCTTCATCTTTTTGACATTTGCAGTCCTTCACTTCGCTGAGCTTCTGCAAATACCGGCGAGCTCAGATTGTTCCCATTACAGACTCTACTGCATTATTAGCTTCATCTTCTGAACCTTTACAGTCCTTTACTGTCCTGAATTACTGTAAGTTCCTGCCGTTACTTACTCAGGCTTTGTCTATACTTCGTAACGCTCTTCCCGGTCCATATTGTAAATGCTCTGAGGAAGGAGTTTTGCTCTGCATAGCCCAGCAAGTCAGGGTTGAAACTGAGAAAGCAAAATGACACCCTATGAAGCAATATCCTAGAGTGCCAATATTTCATCAATTTACGCCATTTGTCATTTTAAGCAAATATCAAAAGAAACTCTTCTCTTTCGAATTCTTTCACCAATCGGAACTACAACTGCTATAAATTTTCCTCAACTATTCTTTTTTTGATTTTGCAAAACTTTATATGGTGCTAAATCTTCAGAAACCAATCTCCTTTCAAACATAGGAATACCATACTCTCGTTTCATGGCATCAACAGTCACCACCCATTGTTTTCCATATTTACAGGCATCAACACCATTAACCAGCTTTCCATAAGTAATAGCCTTACGAAGGGTACTCTCATTTAGTCCCCATAGTCTGGTAGCATCAGTAAATGCTATAATATTATCAAATGGAGTTTGTACAGATTTTCCATTTTCAAAAAGTTCATCACAAGATAAGTCTAATTCATCATTCCAAATGATTCCATACCCTCCCACGTCAACTTCCACAGCAGAGAATAACTTAGGGTTTTCTTGTAGCGCCTTAAAAGCTGCCCATTTTGAAAATAAGGGTTTTACGTCATATATTTTCGTAATCCCTTCTACAAATTGAATACTTAAGAAAAAATTTGGAAGTGCACTGATCGCTTTAACTTTATGCATCATTTAAACAACTCCTTACTCTAATGGAGCAAGAGATTTAAACTCCTGCGTATCCCACATTTGCAAAAGATCTATTTTATGTAGCTCAATCCATTCCTTAACCATAGTTAATGCCTTAGGGGGCAAATACCCCTCCAAAATCTCGCCAGTCTGGATTGTAATAGCTGCCATTTCTTCACCATACAATGCGTGAATATGAGGCGGATTATGTTCTGCCTGTTGAAAATACATTCTAATGATAATTCCATAAAATCTGGATAATACCGGCATGCTATAGCTCCTTTATATTCATAATATCCACTCTGAACAAAGTGTATTTTATACTGCTTATTGTATCACGTTTCCGTGATTTTTTGTAAATTAATTTCACAAAAGAAGACAGGGAATTCTCCCTGCCTTTTTATCTCTTAATTTCCTCTAGAAAGCTTTTCTGAAAACTATTATAGCTTTTCCTTACTAAGCTCCTTCTCGAACTCCCACACATACTCCACAAAATACGCCACTCCAAGCTTTAAAACATTTTCATCTATAGTAAAATAGGGGCTGTGCTGGGGATAACGAAGTTCTTCCTCCGGGAAGCCGGCACCAAGGAAAAGAAGGCATTTCGGCGCCTTAAACTTGGCAAAGTCCTCTCCCCCCATCTGAGGCTCCCAATCCAACACATTTTCTTCTCCAAAGACCTTCGCAGCTGCTCTTCTTCCCGTATCCACACAGGCTGTATCGTTAATCATGGGAGGTGGCCCAAGGTGGTAGTCAACGGTTATTTCCGTTCTTGTAGCCTCTGCCACACCCTTTGACACACGATTTAGAATCTCCGGATACTGCTTACGAATCTCCGGGTTAAAGGTTCTGGCTATTCCCTTTAAATGAGCCTCTCCGGGAATAACGTTGTAGGCGTTACCGGAGCTAAAGGAGGTGATACTAATCACTGCCGGCTCCAGGGGGCTGATTTCTCTGGACACGATGCGTTGCAAAG
>CALIEL010000309.1 GCA_938022235.1 Oribacterium parvum | reverse complement strand
CTTTCCGTATTGCCCTTCAGTGTTTCTCATGATACCAGAGATCCGGTGGCTTACCGGGTGAGCTGTGGAGAGAAATCCGTGGCGGTGGTTACGGATTTAGGCTGTTATGATGAGTATACGGTCTCTCATTTACAAAATCTGGATGTTTTACTTCTGGAGGCCAATCATGATGTTACTATGGTGGAAAAAGGCCCCTATCCTATGGCGTTAAAAAGAAGAATTCTATCCAATGTAGGCCACCTTTCCAATCTTCATAGTGGAGAGTTGTTAAAGGAACTGGTACATCCCGACTTAAAAAAAGTATTTCTTGGGCATCTCAGTGCGGAAAACAATGATCCGGACCTGGCTTTGGCTACCGTAAAAAAAGAGGTAAAAGATTCGGACTTGGAGATAGCTTTGGCAAAACGTTCCGGTTTATCGGATTGTGTGGAGTGGTAATCATGATCAATGGGAAAAAGGTAGCCGGCGTAGTCAGTGAATTTAACCCCTTTCATCAGGGACATGAGTATTTACTTCGGGGAATTCGGCAGGATTTTCAGGCGGAGTATATCGTAACGGTAATGTCGGGGGACTTTGTTCAAAGGGGAGAACCCGCTTTTTTTTCAAAATTCGAAAGGGCGGAAAAGGCGGTAAACAAGGGAATAGACCTTGTTATCCAACTGCCGGTTCTTTATTCCCTGGCATCCAGCGAATATTTTGCTTACGGAGCCATCAAGATTTTGGAAGAGCTTTCCTTTGTGGATATATTGGTTTTCGGCTCGGAGTCCTATGATTTAAACAGGCTTAGAATGCTTGCCGGATTTTTTCTTCGGGAGAAAGAGGGGCAGGAAGAGAAATATCAAAAGAAATTAAAGGAATTTATGGCAACGGGAAATTCTTATCCCAAGGCAAGAGAAATGGCTTTGGAAGCTTTTTTTCCGGGAAAAATTTTGGCCAATGACGGTTTGGGGATTTCCTACTTAATGGCTTTAGAGAAACTGCATTCTTCCCTGGACGTAGGGATTATCCCGAGAAATCTTCACCTTAGCTCTGCTCACAGTATCCGGAAGGATATTCGGGAAAGCTGTGGAAAGGAATGCGATCACCGTTGTTATACGGAAGCGGAAAAGCTCTACCCATTTCTTCGCTATCGTCTTATGGCATTAAAAAGAGACAAGATTGCTTTGGACTCCTTTTGGGATGTATCTCCGGATTTGGCAAATCGAATAGAAGCTTCTTTTGCGGAAAAGCTTCCTCTTACCCGGTGGATTCAATATCTTAAAGGAAAAAACTATACCTATAGCAGAGTCAGCAGGTCTCTACTGCATATTCTTTTGGATATAAAAGAAGAGGAAGCAAGGGAAGAATTGGAAAAGCGCTCTCCCTATTACAGAATTTTGGCCGCAAGCAGTTTAGGGAGAGATTTGCTGTCCCATCTTCCTTCCAACAGCATTTTTCGTTTGGGGAATGCTCTGAAGGAGCATCCGGAATGGGAGGAATTAAGGCTGATGAAGTGGGATTTATTTGCGGGACAATTATTTCAGGAAATCTACCTGACGGGAAGAGAAGAACGACGTGAAAAGTTCATAAAATTGTGATAGTATAGTGATAATAAGGAGGTAGTAAGAATGAAGCTGGTTTATGCCATAATACGGAATGATAATGAAGATGATGTAACTTCCGCTTTAATGCAGGAAGGCTTTACGGTAACCAGACTGTCTACGACAGGTGGCTTTTTAAGAAAGGGGAGTACTACTTTGATGATTGCCCTTCAGGACGAACAGCTGGAGCAGTGTATTGATATCATAAAACAGCAAAGTGGAAGTCGTCAGGAAATCACTGTTAACATGCCCTATGTTTCCGGTTCCAGTCTGATGAATTACACTACCATGCCCATGAATGTGGAGATTGGCGGAGCAACCATTATGGTTGTACCTTTGGAGCGTTTTGAAAAATACTAAAATATGTTTAATTAAAAGGGAAGGATATTGAATATAGTATACAAAAATATGCAATGTTCTTTAGAACTTCCCTTTTTTCCTCTCTCTTCCTTTGCTATAATGGCAAGGAAGAGTTTTATCATGTCAGAAAAAGGAGAGAATATGTCATTTATTGAGGATGTAAAAGCAAAAGCAAAGGCAAAGCAGAAGACCATTGTATTACCGGAATCTGAGGACAAGAGAGTTCTTCAGGCGGCAGAACAGATTCAGAAAGAGGGATTTGCTCGTCTGATTCTTCTTGGAGAGAAGGAGCAGGTGGAGAAGGATGCCAAGGCCTGGGGAGTAGACCTTTCCGGCATTGAAATTGTGAACCCGAAGACCTATGCCAAGTTGGAGGATTATGTTTCCACTCTGGTAGAGCTTAGAAAGTCAAAGGGAATGACTGAAGAAGAGGCAAGAAAGCTTCTGACAGAAAGCAACACCTATTTTGGTGTGATGATGGTGAAGAAGGGAGAGGCTGACGGTTTAGTTTCCGGAGCGAACCACTCTACCGCGGATACCCTCCGTCCGTCTCTTCAGATTTTAAAGACCAAGCCGGGCACAAAGCTTGTTTCCGCCTTCTTTGTTATGGTTGTTCCTGATTGTGAATACGGAGAGAAGGGAACCTTTGTCTTCTCTGATTGCGGTTTAAATCAAAACCCGACTCCTGAAGAGCTGGCAGCTATTGCAGAGTCTTCCGCAGAATCCTTCCGTTTCTTGGTAGGGGCAGAGCCTAAGGTAGCTATGCTGTCTTATTCCACTATGGGATCTGCAAAGCATGCGGATGTTACCAAGGTACAGGATGCTACCAAGATTGTGAAGGAGAATAATCCGAATCTTTTGGTAGACGGAGAATTACAGTTGGATGCAGCTTTAGTGGAGTCTGTAGCCAGCTTAAAAGCTCCTGGATCCAAGGTGGCAGGTCATGCCAATACTTTGATTTTCCCGAATTTGGATGCAGGAAACATCGGCTATAAGCTTGTACAGAGATTGGCAAAGGCTGAAGCCTATGGACCTATGACCCAGGGAATTGCCAGACCGGTTAATGACTTATCCCGTGGCTGCAATGTTGCCGATATTGTAGGTGTTGTTGCGATTACTGCAGTGCAGTGCCAACTTTACGATAATAACTAATCATTGGGAGGAACTATGAAAATTTTAGTAATTAACTGTGGATCCTCTTCTTTGAAGTATCAGCTGATTGATATGGAAGGGGAGACCGTAATGGCCAAGGGACTTTGCGAAAGAATCGGTATTCCCGGTTCCAGATTAAAGCATGAGGTTCCCGGAAAAGAAGATTATGTGGTAGAAACAGATCTTCCGGATCATTCTGTAGCAGTAAAGCTGGTATTTGATGCACTGACCGGAGACTATGGTGTGGTTAAGTCCGTTGATGAAATCGGTGCCATCGGACATCGTGTACTGCACGGCTCCAATCGTTTCACGGAAAGTATTATTGTCAATGATGAAGTAAAGAAGGTTATTCGGGAGTGCTTCGACTTAGGACCCTTACATAACCCGGCAAACTTAATGGGAATTGAGGCTTGCGAAAAGGTTGTTCCCGGTAAGAAGAATGTAGCTGTTTTTGATACCACCTTCGGTATGACTCTGCCGGAAAAGGCATATTTCTATGCAATTCCTAAAGAGTACTATGATAAGTACGCTATCCGTCGCTACGGCTTCCATGGAACCAGCCATGCCTACGTTTCTCAGGAAACCATTCGTTTCGGCGGTTTGGATCCGGAGAAAGCAAAGGTTATCGTATGTCATTTAGGTAACGGTGCTTCCATCTCCGCATCTATCGGCGGAAAGGCTGTAGATACTTCCATGGGACTTACCCCGTTGGAAGGTCTGATTATGGGTACCCGTTCCGGAGATATCGATGGAGGAGTAATCCAGTTTATTGCCAACCACGAGAATAAAACTGTTGATGAAGTTTTAAATATTTTGAATAAGAAGTCCGGTGTATTGGGAATGACCGGTATTTCTTCCGATTTCCGTGACATTGAGAATGCCGCTGAAGAAGGAAATCATATGGCAAAAGTGGCTCTTGATGCATTTCGTTACAGAGTTGCCAAGTATATCGGTTCTTATGTGGCGGCTATGAACGGTGTGGATGCCATTTCCTTTACAGCAGGTGTGGGAGAGAATGATAAGGTAACAAGACAGATT
Source organism: Oribacterium parvum (assembly GCA_938022235.1). GTDB lineage: Bacteria > Bacillota > Clostridia > Lachnospirales > Lachnospiraceae > Oribacterium > Oribacterium parvum_A. The sequence goes on along the minus strand of CALIEL010000309.1, from coordinate 9,812 downwards.
GTTATTGATGAGTATTTCTCTTATCTTGGTGCTAAGATTGATCCGGAAAGAAACAATGTTCGCGGAAAAGAGCGTTTAATTTCCACTGATGATTCCAAGGTTAAGATTTTCTTGATTCCTACCAATGAAGAGTTGGCTATCGCAAGAGATACAAAGCGTTTGATTGAAGCTTAAATTAGGCATAATTTTTTCGCTTTCCTTTAGATTTTGCTTGCATTTTACTGAAAACTAGTGTATCTTTACACGAGTGTGTTTTTCTAATGTAAAGCATAGCCCAAATTCACCGATTCAAACTCGGTTAAGACAGGAGGTGTAAATATGTCTATTTGTCCAAAGAATAAATCATCCAAAGCCCGCAGAGATAGCAGAAGAGCAAATTGGAAGATGGGTGCAACAAACCTTGTAAAGTGCTCTAAGTGTGGTGCATTGGTTATGCCTCACAGAGTTTGTAAGGCTTGTGGTTCTTATAATAAGCGCGAGATTATTACTGTAGAGGACTAAGAATTAAAGGGAGCTTCATAAGAAGCTCCTTTTCTTATGGCTTACAGTTATGTAACAACTGAATTTATGGTACTTTCGTATAGAAATAGTAGAATGGTTAGAGCTCTCTTTTCTGTTTTTAGGGAAAAACAAAAATAATTCCTAAAATTACTAGACTTGTGCACAATCTAATGATAAACTACCCTTCGAGCGTAAGCTTAACACTTAAGTTTAAAGAAAAAGGAGAGAATATCATGAAGAAATATGTATGTACAGTATGTGGTTATATCTATGATCCTGAAGTAGGAGAGGAAAGTGCAAATGTTGCAGCGGGAACAGCTTGGGAAGATGTTCCTGAAGATTTTCTTTGCCCCTTATGCGGTGTAGGAAAGGATCAGTTCGAGCCATCAGAGGAGTAAAAGATGTATTCATGCAGAAAACTTAGAGATGATTTAGTATATGTTGGAGTAGAAGATAGAAGACTGCACCTGTTTGAGAATTTGTTTCCTTTGGACAGAGGTGTAAGCTATAATTCCTATCTTTTACTGGATGAAAAGACCGTTTTGTTGGATACCTGCGACCAAACCGTTTCTCGCCATTTTATTGAGAATATAGAGTTTGCCCTTGCGGGAAAGACCTTGGATTATCTGGTAATTAATCATATGGAGCCGGACCATTGCGGGAGCATTCAGGACTTGTACGAAAAATATCCAAAGCTTTCCATTATTTCCAATGCTAAAACTTTTCAGATGCTGGATCAGTTTTATCAGATGACGATTCCTGCAGACAGAAAGGTGGAAGTGAAGGAAGGCGATGAGTTTTCTGTAGGAAGACATACCCTTAAGTTTGTCTTTGCACCTATGGTACACTGGCCTGAGGTTATGTTTACCTATGATATGACGGACAAGACCTTATTCTCTGCGGATGCCTTTGGCGTTTTCGGTTGCAACAACGGCAATATCCTTGCCCACGAGCAAAGATACAAGGATAAGGATTTTCTGGATGATGCCAGACGTTATTATTCCAATATTGTTGGAAAGTACGGCCCTCAAACCCAGGCGGCTTTAAAAAAGGCCTTAAGTCTGGAAGTAGAGATGCTTTGTCCTTTACATGGACCGATTTGGACGGAAGACCTTTCTTTTATCATTGACAAATATGACAAATGGTCCCGTTATCTTCCGGAAGAGAAGGCCGTTGTGATTCTGTATAATTCCGTTTATGGCAATACAGAAACCGTCGTAGACCATTTTGCATTAGAGCTTGGTATTCGTGGAGTTAAGAACATCAAAGCCTACGATGTATCCAAGACGGATGTATCCTATTGCATTGCAGAATGTTTCCGTGCCAGTCATCTGGTATTTGCGGGAACAACCTATAACAATAACCTATTTCCAAAGATGGAAAATCTCATTACCGACATGAAGAATCTGAATGTGCAGAATCGAAAGATTGCTATTTTGGAAAATGGAAGCTGGGCTCCTCAAAGCGGTAAGCTGATGAAGAAAGCCTTTGATGAGATGAAAAATATGAGCTATATCGGCGACATTCTTACTGTAAAGTCCGCATCCGTGGATCGCAGCGCTTTAGAGAAATTGGCTGATGAGGTAGCTGATTCCGTATTAGGAAAAGAATAAAACTTGCACAATACCGAGTTTTCTGATGAATCGGAAAAGCCGGATATATCATCTGTTTCCGGAGTGTATTCATTAAGCTTTAACGCGGAAAAAAGGGTTTTAAAAATCAAAAATAGAAATTTTCGGCAATATAGGTCTGAATACGAGGCAGTCTGAGCCCGACGGTACTTGCGAAAAACAAGAGAAACGCAGTTTTTTGCTTAGTATCCGCTTCGTGGCGAAGCTAGCGAGAGCGTGCCTCGTTTCAGGCCTATATTGATTAGAAAATTATTTTGATTTTTAAAACTTTTTTTATTTAAGGAATATCTTCGAGAGAATTTCAGACTTATCCAACAGCGGAAAAATCATCCAATCCCAATTTTTCTTGTAATATAGGGGTAAAGTGCTATAATTATCCTGTATTTTAGGCAAAAAGTGGGAGGATTATGAGAAAATATATTTCTTTTCTTTTCCTTTTTCTTCTTACCTTCAGCTTATTAAGTTCCTGTAAGACTCCGGAGCCTTTACAGTACAATGTAAACAAAACCCCGGAGCTGAAACAGTACGAATCTGAATTACAAGCGGAATCTTTGTATAAAGAATCCCTGGCACAGGAAAGCTTGTTGGCTAAGGAAAAGGCGGAAGAGGAGGAGAAAGCAAAAGAGGCCTTGATTTGGAAGAAAAAAGATATTCAGAAGGACAGGGTAAAGGTAAAGGGAATTTATATTACAGACCTTACCGCAGGTTCTCCAAAAATGGAGGATATCTTATCGAAAATGAAGGATACAGAGCTGAATGCTTTAGTCATTGATATTAAAAATGATAACGGACAAATCGTATATCAGATGAATAATGGCGGACAGCAGGAGTTCTACAATACGACGAATATCGTCAAAGACTTACCGGCATTGCTAAAAAAATGCCATGATCAGGGACTGTATTTAATTGCTCGTTTAGTTTGTTTTCGCGACCCTGCCATGGGAGAAGTTCATCCGGAATGGATGAATCAGAAGGCGGATGGAAGCTTATTTAAAGATAATAGCGGGATGACCTGGATTAATCCTTATAAAAAAGATTATTGGAATTATATTGCTTCTGTGGCGGAACGTTGTGCTGATGACGGATTTGATGAAATTCAGTTGGATTACGTTCGATTTTGTACAGAGAAGGGTATGAAGGAAGTACAGTACCCGGAAGAATCAGAGATTAATAAAACCCAGATCATTACAGAATTTGTACAGTATATGTCAGATCGTTTAGCGGAGAAACAAGTCTTTTTTTCTACGGATGTTTTTGGAACCATTATCGGTTCCTATGTGGACAGTACCGCTGTAGGACAGGATTATTCGGATATGGCCGCTTCCGTGGATTATATGTGTCCTATGATTTATCCCTCTCACTATGGAGACGGAAATTTCGGTATAGAACATCCGGATACAGATCCCTACAAAACGATTTACTCTGCTTTAAAGTCGTCTCAGAAGGAACTGGCTTTGGCGAAAAGCGGAGACAGTTATCAGGCAATGGTTCGTCCCTGGTTACAGGGCTTTACCGCATCCTATCTACAGCATTATATTCCTTATGAAAAGGAACAATTCCGGGCACAAATTCAGGCTGTATATGATAGCGGATATGATGAATGGCTGTTTTGGAATGCGGGAAGTAATTATGATTTTTCCTATTTCTATACCAAGGAAGAGGGGGCATCGATACAATCCGCAGCTAAGACGAATCAGGAAGGGAATAATGGATAAGAAAAACTTTGATAAAGAGTTTATTATTGAAGAAGAGTTGAAAAAACTCCCGGCAATGCCGGGAGTTTATTTAATGCATGGAGATATGGATGAAGTGATTTACGTTGGAAAAGCGAAGATTCTGAAAAACAGAGTCAAACAATATTTTCAAAAATCCACGAAAAAATCCGTGAAAATTCAACAGATGGTCGCCCAAATCCGACGCTTTGAATATATTGTTGTGGATTCAGAGATAGAGGCTTTGGTGCTGGAATCCAATCTGATTAAAGAATTTAAGCCTCGTTATAACACTCTGTTAAAGGATGACAAAGCCTATCCCTATATTCGATTAAGCGTGGAAGAGGCCTATCCCAGACTTTTTGCTTCCCGAAATAAGAAGATTAAGAGCTCGAAATATTACGGCCCCTATGCTTCCATGGAACGGGTTAATGAGGTTATTGAGCTACTCAGAAAAACCATGCATATCCGGAATTGTAATAAAGTCTTTTCCGAGGAGAATCCTTTAGCCCGCCCTTGTATCTACTATGATATGGGACAATGCCTGGGACCTTGTGTTTTAAAGCAGTCCAAGGAGGAATATAGAGCTGCCATTCCGATGCTTACAGAGTTTTTATCCGGAAAAACAGAGGCCACCCTTAAAGAATTGGAAGAGAAGATGCTGGAAGCATCGGAGCGTTTGGACTTTGAAAAGGCCATGGAATATCGTGATTTGATTCAGGCAATTCAAAGCTTACAAAACAAACAAAAGATTACCGCCTTGGATGGAGAGGACAGGGATATTATAGGCTTACGAAGGGATCACAGCGACTGTATTGTGCAGATATTCTTTGTTCGTGACGGTAAAATTATCGGAAGAGACCATCAGTTCTTACGGATCGATGAGGAGCAGAGTGATGGAGAAATCCTAGCCAGCTTTTTGCAACAGTTTTATAACGGTACCCCCTTTATTCCGAAGGAAATCCATTTGCCAGTTGAACTGCCGGATCAAAAGATTCTGGAAGAATGGTTGAGTCATGTGAAGGGAAAGAAGGTTTATATTCTGGTTCCCAAGCAGGGAGATAAAGAAAAGCTGGTGGAACTTGCCGGAAAAAATGCGGGTATTTTGATGCTTCGTTATGTGGAAAAATACAGAATGGAGGAGAAGAAACGAAAAGAAGCTTTGGAGGAATTGAAGAATGCCTGCGGACTGCCGGAAATTCCGAAAAGGATTGAATCCTATGATATTTCCAATACATCAGGCGCTCTTACGGTAGGTTCCATGGTTGTTTACCAGGAGGGAAAGGAAAAGCCTAACGAGTACAGAAAATTTAGAATTCAAAGTATTGTAGGACAAGACGATTACAGGGCAATGAAGGAGATGCTAAGCCGACGTTTTTCTCATGGTTTAAAGGAACAGGAGGAGAATAAGGCGGGAGGAAAAGAGGACCGTCTGGGGCGTTTTTCTCAATTTCCCGATTTAATACTGATGGATGGAGGCAAGGGACAGGTCGGTATTTGTGAGTCCGTACTGGAAAGTCTGGATATTTCCATTCCTGTTTGCGGAATGATTAAGGATGAGCATCATCGTACCAGAGCATTATTGGTGGGGAATCAAGAATATCCCCTATCGGAGAGAAGTGAATGCTTTAAACTTCTTACCAGAATTCAGGATGAGGTACATCGCTTTGCTATCACCTATCATCGCTCCCTGAGAGGAAAAGAGCAAATCCATTCTCTTTTGGAGGATATTCCCGGAATCGGTCCGGTGAGAAGAAAGGCATTGATGAGAAAATTTCGAGATTTGGAGGGGGTAGCAAACGCTGATTTTGAAGAACTGCTATCCTGCCCGGGAATGGACGAAAAAAGCGCCCAATCGGTATTGCATTTTTTTAAGAACAGAAATAGAATGGACGATGGAAAGGTCTGAATTAATTCTTACGAAATTGCCAGATAATCCAAGCAATTTAGCGCTTTTTTCTTGTTGTTTAGCTAAGTTTAAGAAATGGCAAGAATTTATTTCGTATGACAATAAATACTTGTAATAACGGAGTTTTCGCCGTAATATTACTAAAGAATTAACAATCTTTTGTAGAGGAAGGATGAGTAACACATTATCGTGTCAGGCGATAATAAAAATATTCCATAAATCAGTAAGTTGAAGAAGGAGATGGGAAAAGTGGTTAAAACAATTTTACTCAGACAGCACATCGGTGCACCTGCTACACCGGTCGTAAAGGTAGGGGATTCCGTTAAAAGAGGAACCTTGCTTGCCGCACCGGAGAAACTTGGCGCCAATGTGCATTCCAGTGTGGATGGTGTGGTAAAAGAAATTACCGAGGAGGCGGTCATCGTCGAGGCTTCCGAGAAGCAGAGCGATGATTACGTAAAGATTGAGGGCGAGAATACTCTTGATTTGATTAAAGCCGCAGGAATCGTGGGAATGGGTGGTGCAGGATTCCCTACTGCAGTGAAATTAAACATCGACTTGAAGGGCGGATATATTCTGGTAAATGCAGCGGAGTGTGAACCTTTGCTGGAGCATAACATGAAGCAGATTATGGAACAGCCCGAGAAGACTTTGCGGGGTATTGATTACTGTATGAAGGTAACCAATGCAGCTAAGGGCGTGATTGCCATTAAGAAAAAGCATGAAGAAGAGATTAAAGTTCTTCTTTCTTTACAGGACAAGTTCCCCAATATCTCTATCCATTTACTGCCGGATATTTATCCGATGGGAGAAGAAAGAGCTGTTGTTCGTGAGGTTCTTGGTAAATTACTTCCTCCCACTTCCCTTCCTTCAGAAGCTGACTCCGTTGTTATTAACGTAGAGACCTGTCTTCGCATAGCAGAGGCAATTGAGGATAAGAAGCCTTGCTTCTTAAAGAATATTTCCGTTGGCGGAAAGCTAAAGAAGGGAACTAAGACTCAGGTCTTTATGGATGTTCCTGTAGGCACTACCGTAGGTGAGCTTATCGAGATGGCCGGCGGTATTGACGGGGAATACGGAGAAATCGTTTTAGGAGGTCCTTTCACCGGACATGCTGTTGATCTTTCTACACCGATTACCAAAACCAGCGGTGGAATCCTGGTTACAGAACCCTTTAAGGATTTAAAGGGAGCAAAGATGGGTATTCTTCTTTGTGCCTGTGGTGGAAACCTGGAAAGAATGGAAGATTTGTGCAAGAAGTACAATGCCGTGGTTACGGATGTACAGGCTTGTAAGCAGGCTGAAGATGTTCGAGGAACACTGAAGTGCCAGAACCCCGGAAACTGCCCCGGACAGGCACAGAAGATTTTACACTTCAAGAATGCAGGATGTACCGATGTCATTATCGGAAACTGTAGTGACTGTACCAACACGGTTATGGGATCTGCACCGAAGATGAATCTGAATGTTCATCATCAGACTGATCATATCTTTGAAACCGTGGGTATGGAGCCTATGCGTTACTTAACCAAGTCCAAGGTTGTAGAGCAGCTACCGGTAGATGATAAGGGTCGCCAGCTTCCTTTCCCGAAGGAAGAGAAAAAGACAGAGCAGGCAGTGGAGCAGGAATTCAGCTTTTCTACCATGCTGGATGATGGATTATTCCATATCCATGTGGAGGAAGGCCAAGATATTCATATAGAATTTTCATAAGAAAGGAAGCAAAATATGTCTATTTCAGCAGAGTATGCAGAAGAGCACAAGAGCAGTCCGGCGGTGTTATGCTGTAGGGCTGAGGAGGGAGTAGTTCTCTCCAGCCACAACTTGGAGGATCCTGAAATCTTTGATGATTTGGTAGATCAGGGATTGTTGAAGTTGGATGGTTGTTTAACCATTGGCGATGTTTTAGGGGCTAAGCTTTTAAAGACCTGTGATTCTCTCACACCTCTTACAAAAGATTTAGTAGCGCTTGCCGATAAGCCTGCAGAGGCAGCTAAAGAAGAGGCTCCGGCAGTAGTAGCCCCGGCAGCTTCAGTAGGAGCAGTAGCAGCACCTGCCTTAGGAGGAAGCTTGAAGATTCACATTGGTGAAGGTAAGGGAATCGACATTCAGATTCCTGTAGGTGCTTTAGGCGGCGCATCCGGCGTTCCTGTAGTATCTAATGCAGCACAGGCTGTAGCAGGTAATGCAGGTGTTGCAGCTCCCGGAGCGGTTGCTACAGATGAGGAAGTGGTAGTTCGCAGTCTTACCAGAAAGCACTTCAAGATTACTGAAGTTAAGAGAGGTCCTGAAACCAAGTTAGAGGGTACCGTTCTTACCATTCGCGAAGGCATTGAAAAGGAATGTGTTGATTCTCAGAAGCTTGTAGTGGATCTGAAGATTGATATCATTACTCCGGATCAATATCATACCTACTCCAACACCATCATGGATGTTCAGCCTATCGCAACCAAAGAGGGTGATGATGAAGTTGGAACCGGAACAACCCGTGTATTAGACGGCGTTGTTATGGTGGTTTCCGGAACTGATGAGAATGGTGTTCAGATTGGTGAGTTCGGATCCTCCGAAGGATACCTTGATGAGAATATTATGTGGGGACGTCCCGGTTGTCCTGACAAGGGAGATATCTTCATTAAGACCAATGTAACCATCAAAGAGAAGACTAACATGGAGCGTCCGGGACCATTGGCTGCTCACACAGCAACTGACTTAATCACCGATGAAATTCGTAAGGTATTAAAGAAGGCTGATGAGAGCTTGGTTGTTGATACTGAGACCTTTAACCAGGTAAGAAGACCGGGTAAGAAGAAGGTTGTTATCGTTAAGGAAATCATGGGACAGGGAGCGATGCATGATAACTTACTCCTTCCTGTTGAGCCTGTTGGTGTACTTGGTGCTAAGCCTAACGTTGATATCGGAAACGTTCCGGTAGTAGTTTCTCCATTAGAGATTCTTGATGGATGTATCCATGCATTAACCTGTATCGGACCTGCATCTAAGGAGATGTCTCGTCACTACTGGAGAGAGCCGTTGGTATTAGAGGTTCTTCATGATCATGAAGTGGATTTAACCGGTGTTGTATTGGTTGGATCTCCACAGATTAACGCTGAGAAGTTCTATGTATCCCGTCGTGTAGGTATGACCTTAGAGGCTATCGGACCGGATGGTGCATTTGTAACCACTGAGGGATTCGGAAACAACCACATTGACTTTGCTTCTCACATCGAGCAGATCGGTAAGAGAGGAATCAAGGTTGTAGGTATGTCCTTCTGTGCTAACCAGGGTGCTCTGGTTGTAGGTAACAAGTACATGACCAGCATGGTAGATAACAACAAATCTGAAGGCGGAATTGAGAACGAGATTCTTGCTAACAACACCCTTTGTACTGAGGACGCTATCCGTGCATTAAGCATGTTGAAGGCTGAGATGGCAGGCGAAGAGGTGAAGAAGGCTGAACGTAAGTGGAATCCAAACGTAAAGACCCAGAACATTGAGTTGGTTTCCAATGTTACCGGAAAGCCCATTGAGCTTGTTGAGAATGAAACTTCTCTTCCAATGAGTGATAAGTTCAAAGAGAAGTACATGAACGCATAATTATGGCTAAATACACAGATAAGATTATTTACATGGAAGGCATTATCGTGGAGGTTCATGATGGTGCCGTGGGGATTGACTTAAAAGGTCGTTTGGGCTTTTTAAAAATTCCCATGCGGATGCTCATTTCCGATTATGAAATTAAAGTCGGTCAGGAGGTTGGTTTCAATATGAGTTTTATTGAGCAATTAAGTCCGGATGTAAATGAAAAATACATTAGTAATATTCAAAAGCGCCAAGAGCCGTAGAATAATTACATAAAAAATTTATGAAAGGAGAAAGACATGGGTAATACTGTAGTAAAAGGGATGCAGTCTGAAATCTTCGTACCTGTTACTCCTCCACCTGTATGGGCTCCTGTCACAAAGCCGTTAAAGGATATGGTTATTGCCATTGCAACGGCTGCAGGTGTGCACCATAAAGATGACAAGCGTTTTAACCTGGCTGGTGATTTTACCTTTAGAG
>CALIEL010000308.1 GCA_938022235.1 Oribacterium parvum | reverse complement strand
TGCGATTCCGAAGTCTCTCTATGAGGATGCCAAGAAGGCATTGGAGGAGAAGAAGGAAAGCAAGAATGCGCTTCTTACTTTGATGGGGGCTATTGAAAGTGAAGTCAGCACGGAGCCTAAGGAGTATAAGGTATTAAACTCCGACGGAACCCTTTCCAAGACACAGGGAACTACAAATGAAGCGAAGGACACCGAAGCGGATATTACCACCACTTCCTCCTACGGAAATTATGAAATCGAAGTCAGCGGTTTGGATATGGACTCTGAAATCGTACAGGCTGCGATTCTGGAAACCAAGGACGGCGCAAAGTACGGCTTAAAGCATGAGGACAATATCTGGGTAAAGCCGGAGGAGCTGGCATTTTCCGCTGTGGCTTTCGAGGACACCAACCATAAGGCTCAGAAAGAGTTTAAGCGTTTTGAAGATATTCAGGACAAGGACATTGTAAAGATTACCTACTTCTTAATGGACGAGGATGATGTGGAGGTTCCCGTAAACCTTCATGTGAAGAAGATTGCTCCTGCTGAGTACAAGGTTAGCGGAGATGAGAAGGTAAGCTACAGTCCGGAAGGCACCAAAGTGAATTATCAGCTTTCCACCGGAGAAGACAGCTACGCTCTTGGCAAGGTTATCAGTAGGAAGAGTGAGGTAAAGGGAGAGGTTAATACAGACACCGCCGGTGTTTTGGTACTGCCTAAGGAAATGACTCCCGGAAAGTATCAGCTGGTGTTCTCTAATGACAAGCTTACCGATGTATCCTTTAAGGTACTGGTAGAATCCGGCTTAAAGGCGGAGGACTTCCATTTTGAAAATAACAAGTTAAGCCTTGCGGAAAACGCAGATCAGCTGACTATCGCAAACTACATTGCTTCTACGAGCTCCGCAACCATCGGAGAGCAGGAGTTTAAGGGCGGTTCCGGAAGAAGATTCGGAAAGAACATTTTCAATGAAGACGGTAGCGTAAATACTGAGGCGAGCTACAAGAAGGACGGTCAGGAAGTAAAGTACTTTGACGGCCCCGGAACCTATCCTGTAACCATCAAGGCTGACGGATATCCTGAAGTGAAATTCGAGGTAGTCGTACAATGATTGTGATTCTTGCTTTAATATGCAGTTTAGCATTTTTCCGTTTCTTTGGAAAAGCATTAAAGAAGAAGCCGGCAGTATTATATGGAATCTGTATCCTCCTTTCCTTGGTAAGTATTTTTTATCCAAGGGAGGGAGGACTTCCCTTTTTGGACTTCTTTTTTAAGAAAATCATGCAAAGGGGTGTACTGGCAGGCTCTCTCTTTATCTGGGTGATGCTGGCACCGGTGCTTCCCAAGAGCTTTTCCGGAAGAAAGACCATCTATCTTCTTCGAGGGGAAATGGCTATTTGCGCCTCTTTGATTACTTTGGCCCATAATCTGGCCTTTGGCGGAAAATACTTTGGTGCCTTATTCCTTGGACAGGGGCATATCAGCCTGATGGAACTTCATGCAGCCATTGTGTCCTGTCTGATGATTCTCTTATTAATTCCCCTGACCGTCACTTCCTTTCAGGCTGTTCGGCGGAAAATGCAGGGAAAGACCTGGAAAAAATTACAAAACTGGTCCTATCTTTTTTACCTGCTTTTGTATTTACACATTTTCTTTATTTATCAAGGGGCGCTGATTCGGGGAAAGGGAGAGTATTTCTTCACCCTGATGCTTTACAGCTTCATTTTTGGATTCTACGGATTCTTACGGATTAGGCAGTATAGAATACAAAAGGAAGGCAAGGAGAAAAAGACATTTCCTTTGCTTCGTATTGGGGGGATTTTGCCCATTGTTTGTATTTTTCTAAGCGGCTTTTACAGTGCCGGGAAATATCGCGCCGCACTGGAGGCAAATGTAGATAAAATCAGAGCACAGGAAAGCGTAGCGGAGCAGCACGGACAGGGGGAGGAAAACAATTCTTCCGAAAAAGCATCAGAAGCTAGCGGAGATAAAGCCTCTACGAATTCTTCGGATGCTTCCTCCGATTCCCAAGCTGCTGATGAGGATAGCATATCCGGAGCTTATAAAGACGGAGAATGCTTTGGAAAGGCTTCCGCCTACAATGGCAATGTGGAAGTGAAGGTCACCATTTCCGGGGGAAAGATTACTGCCATCGACATTGTGAAAACCAAGGACGATGAAGAATATTTCTTTGACGCACAGAAGAAGGTGATTCCGGAAATTCTGGAAAAGCAGAGTACTGACGTGGATGCGGTGGCAGGAGCCACCACCAGTAGCGAGGGCATTTGCCATGCGGTGGAGAAGGCCTTGGAGGAAGCAAAGAAGTAGTCAAAAAGTCTTCTTGTAAAACTTGTAAAAACAGCATTTTCTTATATAATGAGTTCTGTATTCATTCTTAAAAATAGAAGAATACAGAACTTTTTTATTCTTAACAAGTGGCGCAGGCGAAGCCTGAGACGTCTTGTTCATAACGAGTATCCCTCGCAGAGCGTGCGATATCTCGTTGAATGTCTCTTGCGGAGCATGTGTTTTCTAATATTTTCCAAAGGGAAGCTTAGGAGAGTGCTACGCCGCTGTAGAGGATGCCTTTTTGGGGGAACATATATGAAAAAAGCTATGCTTTGTATCAGTATCTTGACTATAATTTTCAGTCTTTCTGCCTGCGATGATATTAAGATGGTACAAAATTCTTTTCAGAAAGAGAAGACAAGAAACACAGAGCAGTTGGGAGACCAACCTATGGATGTATTTAAAAAGGGAGATCTTAAAATGGAAAATGGAGAGTACAATATCTATGCTAGCTTCAGTAATTTCCTGGCTGCTCGTTATCACTACATTTCAGTATTTTATTTTCAGGGAGTTCGTAATGAACCGGAGTTTCATTTGGTGGAGGGGAAGGAGTATAGCAAGGAAGGCTTTACCCCGGAAGAGTTTGACTTTATCCGACATGTTATGAAAATAGCGAATGGAGGGACGCATTTCCCTGAGGTGGATAAGCCGGTAAAAACCCTGGCTCCTTTAATCTTAAAGACTATGGAAATTTATAACGAGGCAGCAGCTTATGGACAGGCGGAGACCTATAAAAAGGATCACTATGAAGGGGCAAAGGAAATTCACAGCCGTCTTTTCCCTTTGGTAGAGAGTTCTAAAGCTCCATTGTTGGAATATAAGAGGGCTATTGATGAGCTTTCTTCAAAAAAAATGGAAGAGGAAATCCGGGCAATGAAAGAACGGGGCTACATTATCCGTTATAACATGTTAAAGCTGTTCTCTCTACGAAATCAAATTATGGATGAAATAATAAATCAAAATCTTGTCCAGGAAGAGATGATAAAGCTGGATTTATCTAACATTCGTCCTGCCTATGAGGAATTTCTGGCTACCCTATCGGATTTCGAAAAAATGATAGGGAATCGGAAAGCAATTGATGCGGAATTGTTTACTGACCCCAGCATTTTTGAAGATTTGTCGGAATTTGTCAATGATTCCAAAGAGTTTGCAAAACAGATTCAGGAAATGATTCGTAGGATAGACGAAAATGAGCCATTTACAGAGAAGGATTATGGGCAGACAAATGTAGATGGCAGCTTTTTAAAGATAGATTGGGCATCTATTAATATGGTTCAAAGCTACAGCAAAGTCATAAGCTAAATAAAGCTTTTGCTTTTTGCGAAATTCTTTCTGTTTCTTGTAAAAAATTTAAATTTTTGTATAATTAGTTCTGTATCTTTTCTTAAAATAAAGAAAGATGCAGAATTTTTTTGATGAGGAGAAAATGTATGAAAAAAATCGTTTTAGGACTTGGCGCAATTGCCTTAGCCCTCAGTCTTTCCGCCTGTGAAGACTTAAAGATGGCTCAGAATGCTATAAAGCAGGAAAAAAGCGGAGAGAGCAGCGGGGACAGCAGTGATTCCGGGAATAACCCCTTGGATGCTTTGAAAAAGAACCTTTCCGCTGATTCCGGGGAAAGCGACGATGAGCTGACACAATACAACAATTACGTGGATTTCAGCAATTTCCTAACCGGTAATTTTGAAGATAATATCGGCAGATATTTTGAGGGAGTAGAGCCGGAGACAGAGTTCAAGGTAATAGAAGGCGGGCATTATACTACGGTCAGTTTTAGCGATTATGACATGGAGCAGGTACAGCACTATCTGGATCAGGCCAATGCAGGAACCAAGTTTACCGATTTAGATGAGCAGGTAAAAACTTTGGCTCCTATTGTACTGGAAACCATGAAGGTTTATAACGAGGCGGCCAGCTATGGAGATTTGCAGGCCTATAAGGATGATCAGTATGCCAAGGCTCAGGAAATTCATAGCAGACTTTTTCCCTTGGTACAAAGCTATATCGATCCGGCAGATACTTATACGGCAGCCATTCACAGCCTTTCTGTGGAAAGACAGCAAGAAGAAATGCAGAGAATGAAGGATAACGGCTTAACGATTCGCTATGATATGCTGAGAATCATGGATCTGAAAAATCAAATTATTGATGCCTTTTCTGAGCAGCCCAATGTAGCGGAAGCCAATATTGCCGACCTTGATTTGACAAAGATACGTCCTGCGTATGACGAGCTGGCTACCCTGCTTTTGGAATTTGTGTCCCTTTCCAAGGATAAAGATGCTGCGGAGAAGGAAGGCTTTGATAACAACTATTACGTTACTACCTTTGCAGATGCTGCCGGAGATTTTAAGAAGCAGCTTCAGGAGCTGATTGACCGGAAAGAAAGCGGAAAAGGATTTTCCGAGAATGACTTGCAAATTTTATGGGCTACCGATGGAAGCTTCCAGAAAATCAGTGAGGCCGCTTCCAAGATGACGGAAACCTATAACAGAGCAGTCGGTTAAAGATTCCTAAAGATGTCAGTCAAATAAATTTAGAAAGATATCAGTTCAATAAATTTATAAAAACATCGGTTAAATAAATTTATAAAAAGTTCTTGACGAGAAAAGTCAAGTTGTGTTAAATATTAGAACTATAAAACCGTTGAGGTGGAGATAACGTTAAGTATGAGCTCACAGAGAGTCCGGGAAGGTGAGAGCCGGGCAGAACACAGCTTAGCAAATGGACCACTGAGGGCATGGTCAAAGGAGCAATCCGAGTATTCCATGACGCGTAGGAATGCGTTAGTTTCCGGAGGTATGTTAGTACCTTGCTAAGAGCACGAGTGAATCGTGAACTAGGGTGGCACCGCGAACTTTAATTTTCGTCCCTAGCAGAATTTTTATTCTGCTGGGGTTTTTTTATTTTCAAAAATGATTTTAGAGATGCTTAAGACAGTTTTTAAGCAAAAGCCAAAAGTATGTCAAAGCGTTTTTTCTAAAAGGAAGAAGCCAATCCCATGCAGAGCATAGAGAAAGGAAGAAAATGATGATTAGACCAAGTCTTATGGAAATGGAAGCCTATCGGAAGGATGAAAGCCTTCGTCTGCTCCCCGTCATGAAGGAGATTTTTTCGGACTTCATTACCCCAATCACCGCATTATCCATTTTGAAAAATATTTCTCAAAATGTCTTTTTACTGGAGTCCATGGAGGACAGAGAAAAGTGGGGGAGATATACCTTTCTGGGTTATGACCCGAAGCAAAGCATTTCCTGCAAAAACGGAATCGTAGAAAGCTCCGGCTTAAAGCTTCCCACCAAGGACCCTAAGGCTCTAATCCGGCAAATCCTTCAAGAGCACAAGGCTCCCAAGGTACCCGGAGCCCCTTCCTTTACCGGAGGACTGGTTGGATACTTTGCCTATGACTTTATCCAGTATGAGGAGAACAGCCTTCATTTTTCCGGAAAGGATGAGGAGGACTTCCAGGATTTGGATCTGATGCTCTTTGACAAGGTAATATGTTTTGACCACTTCCTGCAAAAGATTTTCCTGATTGTGAATATGTCCCTTTCCGAGGGTGAGGCGGGCTACAAAAGAGCGGTAATGGAGCTGGAAAATATGCACAGGCTCTTAAAGAGCGGAGAGCAGAAGAAGGAAGAGCCGGGCAGATGCCTAAGCGACTTCCGCCTCCTCCACAGCAAGGAAGAATATATGCAAATGGTGAAGAAGGCCAAGAGACATTTGAAGGATGGAGACATTTTCCAAATCGTCCTCTCCAACAGGTTGGAAGCGGACTATGAGGGAAGCCTTCTGGAAAGCTATAGACACCTTCGCTGCTTAAATCCTTCCCCCTACCTTTTCTACTTTTCCAGTAAGGACTTGGAGCTGGCAGGTGCCAGTCCGGAGACCTTGGTGAAGCTTGAGGAGGGCGTTTTGCAGACCTTCCCTCTGGCAGGTACCAGAAAGAGGGGAGCCACAGAGGAAGAGGATAAGCGCATCGCCATGGAGCTTTTACAGGATGAAAAGGAAGTTTCCGAGCACGATATGCTGGTGGATTCAGGCAGAAACGACATCGGAAAAATCGCCAAGGTAGGCACCGTCAAGGTGGAAAAGTACCACGAGATTCAGCGCTATTCCCATGTGATGCATATCGGCTCCACCGTAATGGGAGAGCTTAAGGAAGGTTATGATGCGCTGGACTGCGTTTCCGCCGTGCTTCCTGCCGGAACCCTAAGCGGAGCACCTAAGATTCGGGCCATGCAGCTGATTGACGATATAGAGCAAAA
>CALIEL010000307.1 GCA_938022235.1 Oribacterium parvum | reverse complement strand
TTCCTGTAAAACCTGCAGGGTTTCTCCCTGAAAATGTTGGTAAATCTTATAGGATAGATTCAGGCTGATGCCATAGCCCTGTAGGAGGAGGAAAATGTCCTGCTGCTCCCGTTGCCCTGAAAGGTTCGTAGCAATATCCATGGCCTTTTGCATGGAAATGCCGTGAATTTCCGCAAGACGCTCCGGCTCCTCCTCCATAATCCGTAGGCTGTCTTCTTTAAATTTTTTCACGATTCGGGCGGCAATGGCCTTCCCGATTCCCTTAATGGCTCCCGAAGCCAAATATTGTTCAATGCCAAAAAGACTGTCCGGAACCTCCAGCTGATACTCCTCCACGCTGAACTGCTTTCCGTATACCGGGTGTTCCTTCCAGCGTCCCTTGGCCTTAATCTTTTCCGACACAGAAATATGGGAGAAGCTTCCCACCAAAGTGAACTCTTCTCCCTTATCCGTAATGCTGCACACGGTGTATCCCGTTTCCTCGCTGCGAAAAACGATATGGGATACATTTCCTTCTATTTCTTCCAGACTAGAAGTCATCATCATCGTTGCTTAAATCAATGGACTTTCCTGTTCCGATAGCCACCGCTGTAAGGGGATCCTCCGCCAGCATGGTGGTGATTCCTGTCTTTTCCTGCATCAGCTTGTCTAAACCGTAAAGAAGGGCTCCCCCTCCGGTCATCACGATTCCACGCTCATAGATGTCCGCCGCAAGCTCCGGCGGTGTTCTTTCCAGTACATGATGCACCGCATTGACAATCATAGTGGCTGGCTCTAAGAGAGCATCCAAAAGCTCATCAGAACTTACCACTACCGTCTTTGGCAGAGCAGTAACAAGATTTCGTCCCCGAACCTCCATGGTCACATTTTCCGGTCTCTTGCTGGCACAGCCGATATTCACCTTCATTTCCTCGGCGGTTCTTTCTCCGATAAGCAGGTTATGTTTCTTTCTCATATAGCGGAGAATAGCTTCATCAAAATCATCTCCGGCCACCTTGATGGACTCGGAAACTACAGGGCCTCCCAAGGCAATTACTGCAATATCGGAGGTTCCTCCACCGATATCGATAATCATATTTCCCTGAGGCTTGTAAATGTCGATGCCTGCACCGATTGCTGCTGCTACAGGCTCCTCGATAATGCTAACCTCTCTGGCTCCTGCATGGCTGGCTGCATCCTGCACCGCCTTCTTCTCCACCTCTGTTGCTCCGCTGGGAATACAAACGCAGATTCTGGGCTTTCTCAGGGTTCTTCTTCCCACTGCCTTGTTGATAAAGTACTTCAGCATCTGCTCGGTTCTGGTGTAATTGGAAATCACGCCCTGACGTAGAGGACGGACAGCGGAAATATTGTCCGGAGTTCTTCCCAGCATAAGACGGGCATCCTCTCCAAAGGCTACCACTTCATCATTTTCTTTATTTACCGCAATAACAGAGGGCTCTTTCAGTACGACCCCTCTTCCCTTTATATAAATCAGAATACTGGATGTTCCCAAGTCGATTCCGATATCATTTGAAATCAAGGAAAACATAAATTCCTCCATAAATAGCCACAATATATCTTTTATAGTATAACGGATTGAAAAAGAAAGGGAAAGTAGTCTAAGGGAGATATTTTTTTAATATTTTTGAATATTTTCTATTTGGCAAATGTTTTACAATTTTAAAAAGTCTAATTGATTAAAAGCATCTTCTTGACCTCTTCCAAAACCGGAACTTCCCTTTGGGCAATCAGCCTCCCCAACTTTGTATTACTGCATTTTTCATATTCCTTTATGGCTTCTTCATAAGACAGCTTCAAGGTTTCCATATGAAAATCTCGGATTTCGTAGGGCATCAAGTTCTTTTCCCCAAAGGAACGGACTTTGCACAAAAAATAATGGTTAATGTTGTGCCGATGTACATGGTTGTAATAATCACTGACGATTCCTATCTCTCTAAGGATTTCCACCTCAGCTCCCAGCTCTTCCTTTAGCTCTCTTTTGATAGCTTCCTCTAGATT
Source organism: Oribacterium parvum (assembly GCA_938022235.1). GTDB lineage: Bacteria > Bacillota > Clostridia > Lachnospirales > Lachnospiraceae > Oribacterium > Oribacterium parvum_A. The sequence continues at coordinate 1,209 of CALIEL010000307.1, read as the reverse complement.
TTCACCCTTTTCTACTCCGCCGCCGGAAGTTTCAATCAAGGTGGCTTTTCCGAAAGAATCATCCCTATGAATTCTCACAAAATAGAAATTCTTCTCCTCATCAAAGACGATGCCCCGGGCAATCTCTCTGTCATGGTCAATATATTCAAAGGGAAATTCCCTATCCTGTAGCTTTAGGCTCAATTTATTTTCCTTAGATATCATTTTGATAAATTTCCCTTCTATGTCCTATTCCCAATACCAGAACAATTACTTTATCTTCTTGGATTTCCGCAATAATTCTATAATCTCCTACCCTATATCTCCATTGTCCGCTTCTATTGGCTGTTAATCCCTTTCCATGCTTCCTGGGATCTTCACAGCCTTCTAAGTTCTTTCTCAGCCAGGCAATAATAAGAGAAGCTGTGTACTTGTCCAGCTTTTTCATCTGCTTTAGTGCTTTATCGGAAAATACAACTCTAAAACTCATCCTAAGCCCAGCTCTTTCTCCACCTCATCAAGGGAGTAGGTGATGGGATTTTCATGATATTCCGCTATGGCTTCCTCATAAGCCTGCAAATCATACTCCTCTTCAATATGTTCAATCACTGAGCGTCTAAGCAATTCCGATACGCTAATCCCATGCAATTCCGCATATTTTTTAAAAAGCATAGAGTCCGCTTCATTTAACCTTAAAGATATCGTCATTCTACCCCTCCTTTCATTTGTAATACATTGTATTATATATACTATTCTTCGTCAATTTCTCTCCGGAAAAAAGGAATGGTCTCTCTTCTTGCTTTCCAAGAGAAAATATGGCAAGATTTTACACAGAAAAATTAGGGGGTATAAAGATGGCTAAGCTTGTGGATTCCAAAGAGACCATTGCCGTATTGCAAAGGACGAACTTCCAGTTTAAGAAGCAATTCGGTCAAAATTTTTTAATTGATGCATCTGTCTTGGATCATATCATTTCTCACGCCAAGATTCAGAAAGAGGATCTGGTGATTGAGATCGGTCCCGGAATCGGAACCTTAACAGAAGCCCTTTGCGAGCATGCCGGACAGGTGATTGCCATTGAAATTGATGATAAGCTGATTCCTATTTTAGAGGAGAACCTTGCCGGTAAAGAAAATTTTCGTCTACTGCATCAGGATGTTTTGAAGGTGGACTTTACGGAGCTTTTAAAGGAGTATCCAAACTTTTCCTCCGTCAAGGTAGTGGCAAACC
>CALIEL010000306.1 GCA_938022235.1 Oribacterium parvum | reverse complement strand
TTCCGTTTTCCATGGTTTCAATTTCGCAAACGGCGCGCATCTTCACCTTTCCTCTTCCGGTACGGTATTCCTCTTCCACATCCCTTTTTCCGAGAATGGTTGCGCCGGTTGGAAAATCGGGTCCCTTCACAATGGGAAGAAGTTCCTCAATTTCCGTCTTTCTTCCTTCAATACGATTGTCAATAATTTTATCCACGCCCTTAATTACTTCTCGAAGATTATGAGGAGGAATATTGGTGGACATTCCAACTGCAATTCCGGTTGCGCCGTTTACGAGAAGATTCGGAAAACGAGCGGGAAGAACAGTCGGCTCATCATACTCATTAGAAAAGTTCGGCATGAAATCAACTGTATTCTTGTTGATTCCGGAAAGCATCTCCGCTGCCATCTTGGACATCTTTGCCTCGGTATAACGCATTGCGGCGGGACTGTCTCCATCTTCCGAACCGAAATTTCCCTGCTTATCAATCAAGACATAGCGCATGGACCATGGCTGTCCCATGTATACAAGAGAACCGTAGATGGAAGAATCTCCGTGCGGATGATACTTACCCATCGTCTCTCCTACGATGGTGGCACACTTCTTCGTCTTCTTATCCGGTGTTACGCCGAGCGTTTGTAAAGCATAGAGCACCCTTCTCTGTACCGGTTTCAAACCGTCCCGTACATCCGGAATCGCTCTGGATACGATAACACTCATCGCATAGTCGATGTAGGAATTCTCCATCGTTTTCTTTAAATCAACATCCTGCACCTTATCGAAAATATTCGGTTCCAAACTCTACCTCCTATACATCGAGATTCTTCACATAACGGGCATTTTTCTCAATAAACTCTCTTCTCGGTTCTACCTGATCTCCCATCAAGGTAGTAAAGGTAATATCGAGCTCCGCCTTGTCGTCTTCTTCCATGTTAACACGAAGAAGGGTTCTGGTTTCCGGATCCATGGTGGTCTCCGCGAGCTCTTCCGTATCCATTTCTCCCAAACCTTTGAAACGGGATACATCCGCACCTTCCGCACCGATTTCCTTCAAGATATTCTGATACTCCTCATCAGAATAAGCATAGTAATGCTTTTTATTTTTCGTAATGTTGAAAAGAGGAGGTTGCGCAAGGTAAACGTGCCCTTCCTTAATCAATTCCGGCATGAAATTGTAGATGAAAGTCAACATCAAAGTCGCAATATGTGCACCATCCACATCGGCATCCGTCATAATGATAATCTTATGATAACGGAGTTTCGATAAGTCAAAGTCCTCATTGATTCCCGTTCCGAAGGCGGTAATCATACCCTTGATTTCTTCATTGGCATAAATTCGATCGAGTCTTGCTTTTTGCACATTCAGGACTTTTCCGCGAAGAGGAAGTACCGCCTGCGTTTCCGGATTTCTTCCCTCTTTCGCAGGTCCCAGTGCGGAATCTCCCTCTACGATAAAGATTTCACAGCGTTCCGCATCTTTACTGCTGCAATCGGCAAGCTTTCCGGGAAGTCCTACACCGTCCAGTGCTGACTTTCTCCTTGTTAAATCCCTTGCCTTTCTCGCTGCGGCTCTTGCCCTCTGTGCCATGATGGACTTTTCGCACATCACTCTTGCAACAGCCGGATTCTGCTCCAAATAATAGGTCAACTGTTCGGAAACGATACCCTGCACGGCAATCTGGGCTTCAGAGGTGCCCAGTTTCTGCTTCGTTTGTCCTTCAAACTGCGGATCTTCTATCTTCACGGAAATAATGCAAGTCAGCCCTTCCCGAATATCCTCTCCGGATAAATTCGGTTCACTCTCTTTCAGAAGCTTATTCTGTCTTGCATAATCATTAAAGGTCTTAGTTAAAGCATTTTTAAAACCGGTGAGGTGTGTTCCTCCTTCCGGCGTATTAATGTTATTGACAAAGGTATAAATATTTTCCGTATAGGAGTCGTTATGCTGCATAGCGACTTCAACAAGAATTTTCTCTTTTTCTCCTTCACAGTAGATTACATCCGGATACAAAGCTTCCTTCCCTTTGTTCAGATAAGAAACGAATTCCTTGATACCGCCTTCATAGTGGAATGTCTCCTCTACAGGCTCCTCTTCCCGTAAATCTATAAGCTTTATACGAAGATTCTTCGTTAAAAATGCAGTTTCTCTGAGTCGAATCTTCAAAGTCTCAAAATCGTAAATATGTTCTTCGAAAATATCGCTATCCGGAAGAAAATGCACTTTCGTACCGTGTTCTTCTTCTCCGCACTCTCCGATGCATTCAATTTCCTTCGTTACTTTTCCTTTGGAAAAGGACATGGCATAAATCTTTCCGTCCTTACGTACCGTAACATCCAGAAAACTGGACAGCGCATTCACAACACTGGCTCCCACACCGTGCAGTCCGCCGGAGACCTTATATCCGGATCCGCCAAACTTTCCGCCGGCATGAAGTACGGTAAATACAACTTCAAGTGCCGACTTTCCGGCTTTCTTCTGGATATCTACCGGAATTCCTCTACCGTCATCCTCTACGGTTATGGAATTGTCTTTATGTATGCTAACGATGATACTGTCACAAAAACCGGCCAGCGCTTCATCTACGGAATTATCCACTATTTCATAAACAAGGTGATGCAGGCCGCGAACAGAAGTACTCCCGATATACATTCCGGGACGCTTTCTAACCGCTTCCAATCCTTCCAGTATCTGAATCTGATCCGCACCGTACTCCTTCGACGCATGAAACTGCTCATTCAGATCCTGCTCTTCTCTCTCTATTGCCATGAACCCTCCTCTATTTACTTGCCGGTAATTCTTCCGTTTTCTACAAAATACAACTTGTCAATGGGAAAACGATTTTCTACCAAATCCTCCAAACCGGTACAGGTAATCATACTTTGTACATCTTTTATTTCCTCCAAGAGATAATTCTGTCTCTTTCTATCCAACTCGGAAAACACATCATCTAAAAGCAAAACCGGATAATCTTTGATTTCTTCTTTTACTTCTTCAATTTCTGCAAGCTTCAAAGAAAGTGCGGCAGTTCTTTTCTGTCCCTGTGAACCGTATTTTCGAATATCCTCTCCGTTAATCCGAAAAAGGAGGTCGTCCCGATGAGGACCTACTAAACTTATCCTTTGCTTTTTCTCACTTTCCCTTGCTTTTAACAGGACGTCCATAAAATCGTCTTCTTTTACATTTTCCTCATAAAGAAGTTCCAGCTCTTCTTTTCCTCCGCTGATATTCTTATGAATACGACTTAATTTTTCCTGTAAAGAATGAATGAATTCTCTTCTTAAACGAATAATCTCCTTTCCGTACTGAATCAATTCTTCATCCCATACAGACAAACTTTTTTCCAATTTTGCCTGAAAAGCAATCTCTTTCAGCAACTTATTTCTTTGTAATAAAACGCGGTTATACCTTGTCAGATTATATAAATAAATCTTATTTAACTGGCAAAGCTCCAAATCGATAAATCGCCTTCTTTCTTTCGGACCGTCTTTTATCAAACTGAGGTCTTCCGGAGAAAAGATAACGATATTCAAAAGTCCGAATAAATCGGAAGCCTTCTTTACCGGAAAGCCGTTTATCGCAATCCCTTTCGACTTATTTCTCTTTAAATGGATATCAATGCGGTTACGCACATCCTTCTTCTTCAGAATCATCTTGATATGCGCTTCTTCCTCGGAAAAACGAATCACGTCTCTGTCTTTACAGAAACGAAAGGACTTCGTACTTCCCGCGAAAAAAATTGCTTCTAGGAGATTCGTCTTTCCCTGTGCATTATCTCCGTAGAAGATATTGTTCTTCTCTCCAAAGGAAAGTTTCAGATTCTCATAATTTCTGTAATTCTGTAGTTCTATGGACTCAATAATCATTCTACTTGATCCGCATTGAAATTTACCGGCAAAATCATATAAATGTAGCTCTCCTCTTTATCCCGAATAAAAACAGGAGAACGGGGAATCGTAAAGTATAGAGAAACTTCTTCTTCCTCGATATTCTGCAAAGCATCCATCAGAAAGTTCGGGTTGAAACCGATCAATAAATCCTTTCCTTCCTGCTGTACCGGAATCTCCGCGTCCATCCTTCCGAGGTCGGAAACAATTTTAAGAGAAAGCGAATCTTCCTGAATCTTCAAAATCAACGGTTGCTTATCACTGTCCCTTGCCATAATTCTTGCTCTGTCGATATCTTCCAGAAGCTGTTTTCGGTTTACAACAATCTTCGTTTCATAATCTGTGGAAAGCATCTGCTTTACATGGAAATACTCTCCTTCAACGAGTTGTGTTACCACTGTCGTATCCTCATAATGCAGAAGGAGATACTGTTTGGAAAAATACATCTCCACCATATCATTCAAGTCGCCGGTCATGATTTTGGACAGGTCGGATAAAACTTCTTTCGGTACAATCGCACTCTGTTCACTGTAAGACTCTTTCAAACAACTTCTTCTGATGGAAATACGATGTCCGTCCAGTGAGGTAATGGAGAAAAGATTGTCCTTGATTTCAAAATACTCTCCTGCCATTTTTTTGTTATTTTCACCGCTTGCAGTAGAAAAAATAGTTTGGTTAATCATATTGCGAAGCGTAAATTGCGAAACGGAGATGGCTTCCTGCTTTTCCACAGTAGGCAAACTCGGAAATTCATCCGCGTTTCTTCCCATAATCTTAAATACGGATTTTTCACAGCGAATGGTGCAGTTTCCGTTATCTTCCGTTTCAATGGAAAGATTACGATTCTCCGTCTGTGGAAGTCTCTTGACAATTTCCTGGAATAACTTCGCTTCTAAAGCGACTTTACCGGGTTCAACGATTTCTCCCGGGCATATCGTCTCTATTCCGAATTCAGATTTGTTTCCGGTCAGTGTGATTTTTCCTTCTGTCGCATCCAGGAGAATACACTCCATAATGCTCATCGTTGTTTTTGAAGCAACGGCACGTGCTACAATTTGTATCGCTGAAACAAGGTCATTTTTTTGAAAATGTAATTTCATGTTTTTCCCTTCTTTCTTTTTCTTTTAACCTAGTGGTAATAGTAGGGCTTGTGTAAATGTTGGAAGCCTGTTTTTTTCAGGTTTTACGCCCTTTACGGACGGAAATGCAATGTGGACTAATCCTGAATAGAGTTGGGATTTACTTTTCTATCTTTTTTCGTAAATTCTCTATTGTGGATTGCAATTGTTCGTTTGTGTGTAAATCTGTGGATATTCTATCGCATCCGTGGATGACAGTAGAGTGATCTCTTCCGCCAAGGAGTTCTCCAACAGTGACGAGCGGTACATTTGTCATTTCCCTACAAAGATACATGGCAATCTGTCTGGGATAAGCGATGTTTTTCTTCTTTGTGGGGGAAGATAAGTCGGAGACCTTTAAGTTGTAGTGTTCTGCCACAAACTCAATGATAAGCTTTGGTGTAATTTCTCTTTTTTCACTCGGAGTGATGTGGTCTTTCAACAATTCTTCTGCCAGAGACAGGGTAATCGGTTGTTTTACGAGCCTGGACTTAGCGACAACTTTCGTAAGGGCACCTTCCAATTCGCGGACGTTGGACTTGATGTTATCCGCAATGTACTTGATGACTTCATTGTCGATATTGTAGCCTTCCAATTCTTCTTTTTTTCGAAGAATAGCCATACGGGTTTCCACGTCCGGCATCTGGATGTCGACAATTAGGCCGACTTCAAATCGGGAACGAAGTCGTTCTTCCAGATTGTCAATGTCTTTTGGCGGTTTATCGGAGGCAATGATAATCTGTTTTCGATTGTCGTAGAGCGTATTGAAGGTGTGGAAGAATTCTTCCTGTGTTCCTTCTTTTCCGATTAAAAATTGGATGTCATCAATTAAGAGTACATCGAGTTCTCTATACTTTTTTCGAAATTCCGCCGGGGAAATGTTATTTTTATTTCGGATACTGTCAACAAATTCATTGATAAAAGTTTCCGATGTAACGTAGCGAATCTTTGTGTTTCGGTTCTGTTCCAGAATAAAGTGCGCTACAGACTGCATAAGGTGGGTCTTACCGAGGCCGGCTCCTCCATAAATATAGAGGGGATTGTACTGTTCTCCGGGAAGTTCCGCTACGGCAACACAGGCTGCGTGAGCGAGGTCGTTGGAAGAACCTACGACAAAAGAGTCAAAAGTGTAGCGGGAATTCAGATTGGCATTCTTTAATGCATCGGAAAAACTCAGTTCTTCTTCCTTATCCTTCTTATAAATCGTGTCCAATCCGGCTTCATCGATAAAGAGGAGATCTTTATTGATTCCGGTAACTTCCATGATGGCAATACGAAGGGTCTGGTCGTATCGCTTTTCTATCACGGGAATAAATTGTTTTTTGTCTACCAAGAGAACCAGCTTATCCTCCACGATATCGTATGGTTTCAAAGGAGCAATCCAGATATCATAGGTAACATCCGCAATCGGTTCAATTTCTCTAACCGTATTTAATATTTCGCTCCATTTACTTTTTATAATTTCTAAGTCTTTTGTCATACTCCGCCCTTTATAAATCGATAAACAGATAGAAGATAAAGCCTATCTATTTTACAGCATGGAGGGGTCTTTATCAAGGTACAAAGCGGAAAGGATAAATCAGTTAAAAAGGAGGAAAAAAAATATTTAAAAGATTTCTCTTTGCTTTTTGTGGATAGAAAAGGGAAAAGATAAACATAGTTTGTTGATGATTTTAAAATGTTTAAATGTGGATTACCTTTGTCCACATTTAAACATCGATTTATTCTCTCTTTTTCAACAAGACAGTGTATAAAAGGCAATTAAATCCACAGTACAGGAATAATTTGTGGATAAAATAGAAAAATGTGGATAAGTGGATAAATTTGTGGATAAAATCAAACAACTGTATTCTTTTTTGAGAGGGAAAATTTTCTATTGACGTGTTCTTAGGCTTTCATTATAATACACACGATGTTTACCCAAAATTAGGAGTTTATTCGGGACCTTCGGATAAGGACGAATAATTCCCGGAGAAACGATCGGTGGCGTAGCCATACACTAAAAAAAGGGGGTGTCCGTATGCATAAGGGAAAAATGACTTTCCAGCCGAAGACAAGACAAAGAGCCAAAGTGCATGGATTCAGAAAGAGAATGTCCACGGCAAACGGCAGAAAGGTATTGTCTGCAAGAAGAGCTAAAGGTAGAGCAAAGTTATCTGCATAAATTTTTAAAAGTTAAGATTTTTTAAGGCCGCTTTTTAGCGGTCTTTCTTCAACCATGGAGTTAATTTAATGAAGCGTTTTCCGTCTATAAAATCCAATGATGACTTTCAAAAAGGGTATAAAAGGGGAAAATCCTTAGCAAATTCTTGTTTTGTCATGTATGTTGTGGATAATGCATTGCCGCATAATCGTTTGGGAATATCCTGTTCCAAAAAAATAGGGAATTCTGTGGTAAGACATGGTATAGCAAGAAAACTCCGTGAAATATTTCGATTACATCAAGAAATTTGTTTGGGTAAAGACATCATTCTTGTAGTAAGACAGGGCGGGAAGAACTGTACTTACTTTGATTTCGAGAAAGCGTATCTGGAACTATGTAGCAGGCATCATATACTGGACGGGAAAGGATAAGTTTTTGGGCTTCTTTCTTTCCTGCTGAAGAGTCGATTTTACGATTATGACTTTTTATCTATTCCGGATAGAATCCATTTTAATAGGAAGAAAGTCAGTTTTAAAATATGTTTATCCTAGAAAAAGAGGGATTTATGAAAAAAATTTTTTTGGGAATGATTCGGTTTTATCAGAAATATTTGTCCCCTTTAAAAGGACACGGCTCTTGTAAATACACACCTACTTGCTCTCAATACGCCTATTAGGCAATACGAAAATATGGTTGTGTGAAAGGTTTATGGTTGGCAATCTGGAGAGTGCTTCGTTGCAATCCGTTTGCTAAGGGCGGATATGATCCTGTTCCCTAATGATGAAGGGAGAAAAACTTGAATTATCTTATTTTATTGACGAAAAACACGTCTAGTCTACCTATTTTTGGACCGATTTGGAATCTGATTGTGACCTTTTTAGGTTTAGTCATGAATGCAATCTACAGCTTTCTGGCACAAATCGGTATTCCTAACATCGGTTTATCCATCATCCTTTTTACCTTGGTAACAAGAATTATCTTGGCGCCGACTTCTATCAAACAGCAGAAGTCTTCTCGGATGATGCAAATTATGCAACCGGAAATTAAAGCAATTCAGGAAAAATATAAAAATCAAACGGATCAGGCTTCCGTCATGGCACAGCAAGCGGAGATGCGTGCGGTTTACGAAAAGTATGGGACCTCCATGACAGCCGGATGCTTGCCTCTGCTCTTACAGATGCCGATTATTTTTGCCTTATACCGTATCATCATGAATATTCCGGCTTATGTACCGGCTGTAAGAACCATCTATGAAACGGTTTCTACCGCTATCGGTGGAAATGATGCGGCAAAAACACTGCTGAGCTTTGGACAAAATAATGGAATGACTTCCGTTTTAAAGACTTTACATAATTTAGGTTTGGATGATCCGCAGAAGTATGACAGTACTGCCGTGCACAATTTTGTGGTTGATTTTCTGTATAAATTAAATCCGCAGCAGTGGGCGAAGCTTCCCTCCGTTTTTCCGGATGCGAGTGCTGCGATTCAGACGGCAGCCAGTAAGTCGGCGGAAATCAACAGTTTTATGGGATTGAATTTATCTACTGCACCGTCTGCCTTCGGATTCGTGCCGAACGTCTACTGGCTGATTCCTGTTTTGGCAGGCCTTACGCAGTGGGCTTCCACAGTCGTTATGCAGAAGCAGTCTATGCCGCAGACCGGTGAGGAAGGAGACCAGTCTCAACAGATGATGAAGAGCATGAATGTGATGATGCCTCTGATGTCGGTATGGTTCTGTTTTTCCTTTGCTTCCGGTATCGGTTTGTACTGGATTGCCTCCTCTGTTTTCATGTTGATTCAGCAGTTGATTATGAACTGGTTCTATGGAAAGAAGAGTGATGAAGAGCTTTTGCAGGAAGCTATGGCAAAGGCGAATATCAAGAGAGCGAAAAGAGGGCTTCCGCCTATTGACGAAAAATCGGTAGAAAACCGTTTGAAAAATATGCAGGAAAAGGTAGATTCAGCGGAGAAAAATCGACTGGAGCGTATCGCAAAACAGGTGCAAAAGACGAAGGACTCAACAGAGTATTACAACAGGAATGCAAAGGAAGGTTCTTTAGCAAGTAAGGCAAATATGGTGCAGCTGTACAATGAAAAACAGGAAAAGAAGTCATAAAGCTTGGGGGGAAGAGCTATGGATAAAATTAGAGTATCCGCTAAGACGATGGAAGAAGCCATAACGAAAGCGAGTATCCAGTTACAGACGACATCCGATCGAATTTCCTATACCGTACTGGTACAGGGGAGTAAAGGAATCTTGGGAATCGGTGCAAAACCGTGGATTCTGGAAGCTTTTGTAAAGGAGGGTATCGAAGAAGAGCCTGAAGAAAAGAAGACTGCTCCTCTTCCAAAGGGAGAAGAAAAGAAAGAGTCTACAGAGAAAGTCGGAAATAAAACGGTAGAAAAGCAGAGCAATCCCGATTTTTCCGTAAAGAAAGAGGACAGAAAAAAAGAGAGTTTTTCCAGAGAAAAGAAGCAATTTGCAAGAAATACGGCAGAAAATTACAAAGGATTCAGTCGCGGAGGGTATGACCCGATTCCTCCTGTAAGAGAAGAGCTGACGGAGCAGAATAGCTTTAAGAAGACGAAAGAAGATACAAAGCAAAGATTTAGTGCAGAGAAGATAGAATTTAAAGCGCTTTCTGAGGAAGAAATTCTGGAAGTGAAGGATAAGGCAAAACAGTTTTTGGATGCGATTTTCTCCGGAATGGAAATGCAGGTAGAAATGCAGATGGATTTCCATGAGGAGGCGAATGAACTTTACGTCAATATCGAAGGCCCGGATATGGGAATCTTGATTGGAAAACGCGGACAAACACTGGATTCTCTACAATATCTTTGTTCTCTGGTCATCAACAAAGACCACAAAGAAGATTATCTTCGTGTGAAACTGGATACGGAAGACTATCGGAAGAGACGGGAGCAGACACTGCGCAGTTTAGCGAAGAATATTGCGTATAAAGTGAAGAAGAGCAGAAAATCGGTAAATTTAGAGCCGATGAATCCGTATGAGAGACGAATCATCCATTCCGATCTGCAAAATGACGCTCAGGTTGCGACGAAATCAGAGGGCGACGACCCCTTCCGTCATGTTGTGATTTACTACAAGAATAACGGAAAGTTCCGTCAGGACAGAAAGTTTAAGAATCGATATAACAATAGCATGAAGGATAACCGCGGCGAGAAACAGCAGTAGTTCATCCTCCTATATAAAGAATGGCTCTTTTTGAAAGAAAGCCTTCCGGAGCGGAAGCCCTTCTTTCAGAAAGGGCTGTTTTTTTCAGCTCTTATGATTTTCCTCTATCTATATGTTTGGTTGTCCGGTTTTATTTTTAGAAGGGAATCGCATTCCCTTTTTCCGATAGATTGCAAAGTCTTTGGAATCTTAGTAAAATACAGCTTTTAGGAGGTAGTATTTTGGATACAATCAGCGCCCTTGCCACCGCATTGGTGGAGAGTGGAATCGGAATCATTCGTATCAGTGGGGAAGAGGCCCTTCCTATTGCAGAAAAGATGCTTAGAACAAAGAGCGGAAAGCCTCTCTCTATCCGAGAAAGCCATCGTATTCGCTATGGCTTTGTTTTTGATGGGGAGGAAGTGGTAGATGAAGTCCTGGTTTCCACTTTCCTCCATCCGAAGTCGTACACGGGAGAAGATGTGGTGGAAATCAACTGCCATGGGGGCATTGTCCTCATGCAGAAGATTTTTCATCTTACGCTGCAAAATGGAGCAAGAGCGGCGGAACCCGGAGAATTTACGAAGAGAGCTTTTTTAAATGGAAGAATCGACCTTTCCCAGGCGGAAGCAGTAGCGGAATTGATTTCTTCCAAGACGGAAGCGGGAGCACGTGCCTCCCTATCCCTTGTGCAAGGGGCATTGAAAGATAAAATTACCGCGTGTCGCAGTGTTCTTTTAGAAGATACTGCCTTTATCGAGGCGGCGCTTGACGATCCGGAACACATTTCTCTGGACGGATTCTCTGAAAAGTGCTTAAAAGATGTCGAACATATCCTTTCCGTCATCGAACAATTGCTTCGTTTCCGGGAAGAAGGAAGGATGCTCGAAGAAGGAATCCGTACGGCTATTGTTGGGAAGCCCAATGCGGGAAAGTCCTCTCTTTTGAACGCTTTGGTCGGCGCGGAGAAGGCAATCGTAACGGATATTCCGGGAACCACAAGAGATACAGTGGAAGAAAACGTACATTTGGGCGGTTTATCCCTGCATCTGATGGATACTGCCGGGATTCGCAATACAGCCGATTTTGTGGAAGGGATTGGTGTGGAGAAAGCAAAAAAGGCAATTTCCGATGCGGATTTGCTTCTGTTTGTACTGGATTCCACACAGGAATGGGAAGAGCAGGATGAAGAGATACTCTCTCTTCTTCAGGGAAAGAAAAGCATCGTTCTATTAAATAAGACGGATTGCGAAACGGTTCTTACAAAGGATGCTGTAGAAAAACGCAGCGGATTTCCCGTGATTCCGATTTCTGCAAAGGAATGGACAGGACTTCCTCTTCTTTCGGAGAAAATCAAAGAGATGTTTTTTGCGGGAAATCTTTCTTTCTCGTCGGAAGTTTTTGTGCATAGCGAAAGACAGAGATCGGACTTGGAAGAATCGAAGACAGCACTTCTGGAAGTAAAGAAGGGTATCGCCCTTTCTCTTTCCGAAGATTTTCTAAGCATTGATTTGATGGGAGCGTATCAGGCGCTGGGAAGAATTCTCGGGGAGGAAGTTTCCGAAGACCTGATTAATGAAATCTTTTCTAAGTTCTGTATGGGAAAATGACGGGTCAAACCCATAATGAGAGGGAAAAAATGGCTTTTTTGGAAGAACGATATGATGTAATCGTGGTAGGAGCAGGGCATGCCGGTGTGGAAGCCGCGCTGGCCTCTGCCTGAATGGGGATGTAGACAGTGCTCTTCACTTTAAGCCCTGATGCAATCGCGATGATGGCTTGCAATCCGAATATAGGAGGAAGTTCTAAGGGACATCTGGTTCGGGAACTGGATGCGCTGGGGGGAGAGATGGGAAAGGTCTGTGACGAGTCCTTCATTCAGTCGAGAATGCTGAATCGTTCAAAAGTACCGGCAGTGCATTCCTTGCGCGCACAGGCAGACAA
>CALIEL010000305.1 GCA_938022235.1 Oribacterium parvum | reverse complement strand
GGCGCACAGGTCTCCGAGCCGTATTGTTTTACTTCGATTCTCATACTTTCACCATTATTTCTCATGCTTTCACCATCATCTCTCATACTTTCACCATCATCATAATCATCCTGAAGGAAAAGCTGCTCTGTTTTCCGAATGTGAAATACAGCTTTGATTCAGAAGAACAAATTATCTTAACTTCTCTTCAAAGATTTCTACAATTGTTTTCTCCGTTCCCACCATACCGGGGGATGCAATTAAGCCCATATTCCGCATGGTTTCTTCCGGGGTATTTCCATTGATACCATGTACTTTGTCAATATGGACACCCTTCATGGCAAATGCCACGGAACGGAATGCCGCATCACAGGCAGCTACACCCTTCATGGTACAACCCTGGTTTCCCCCGTCGCAGATCATTCCGGTGATGGAGGAGGCCATGTTGTTGAGGGTGTATTCCATTTGCTCCACAGTACCACCCTTTAAGTACACTAAACCGCAGGCCATGCCGGTACCGGCGGCAATGGCACATCCGCAGAAGGCGGAGAGCCGGCCGGAGTATTCTTTGATATAGGTGCAGATGAGATAGCTCAGCATGGTTGCCCGGTAGAGCATTTCCTCACTTAAGCCATGAATCTTATAAACGCCGTATAGGGGCATGGTGGCAATGATTCCGTGGGCACCGGAGCCGGTGATACTCATGGCGGGCTTGTCTAAACCGATGACACGGGCTTCGATTGTGGCGTTGCAAAGAAGGGATGCGGTCATTTGCTCATCTTTGGAAATGACTTCCCCTCCATTCATAACCAGCAGCTGTCTTGCAAAAGTGGTGCGGGGATTTTTGAGAGCCTCTTCGAAAAGCTCTAGATTTACTTTATACGCCTCCTTTACAAATTCGATTTCTTCCAAGGGAACCGTATTCACATAGTCCACGAGCTCTGTCAAAGTATATCTATGGATGGAATGAATTGTCGCATTTGCTTTCGATGTGGTAGCATTAATTTCCCCCGAGGCACCATATGTATCTTCCTCATCTTTCTCTTCAGCCTCCAGCACTGTCTCCCCATTGACTACAATCTTCGTGATATTGGTATGTGTGTCACGAATCGTAAGAAGAACCTTGCTTTCTGTTGTTTCCAAAGTTGCTTCCATAAAAATACGGCTGGAAATTCCGCTAAGTGCCACGGTGATTTTCCCCTCATCAATAAGCCTTTGCGCACTGACATTGTCGGCAGGCGTAACATTTGCCAGAGACTCCAGGCCCTTATCAGGATTCCCGGCAACATATCCAAGTGCAGCGGCAAAAACATTTCCCACTTCTTTGGAATTGGGAATACCGCAGGTGAAGGCATTTTTATACATGCCGCTATTCATAGCGACATTTAAGTGAAGCAGCTCGCCCTTTGCGTAGGACTTTGCTTTTGCGACACAGAAGGAAATTGCTCCGGGTTCTGTTACGCCCAGTGCAGGAACCATATCTTTTTTGATTAGTGTGCTTAATTCGTGCATATTTAGAAACCTCCCCCGCTTTTGCTTTTTATTATAGCATTTTTTGAACCTTGATAGATGCCTCATCTGATGAATAAAAAGGATGAAAAAGGAAAATAAAGCATGCTATAATACAGTCTGCTTTTCTCCGA
>CALIEL010000304.1 GCA_938022235.1 Oribacterium parvum | reverse complement strand
CTAAAGAGGAATTAAAGAAGCTGGAAGAATCCTGCTATTCCAATCTTCCGATTTGTATGGCAAAGACGCCCTACAGCTTATCCGATAAGCCGAATCTTTTGGGAAGACCCAAGAATTTCCGGATTGAAATTCGTGAACTTTCCCTCTCCGCAGGAGCAGGATTTGTGGTATGCTTAGCAGGCGATGTCATGACGATGCCGGGTCTGCCAAAGGAACCGGCAGCAAAAAAGATTGGCTTTGAAAATGAAAAGATTGTAGGTATTTTCTAAGGAGGCATAGATGAAGGGCTGGTTGTCTTGTTTAAGCGAAGCGAAAGTCCTTCGGGGAGATGGAGAGAGGGAGGAGTTTTCCTCCCTCTCCTATGATTCTCGAAGAGCTAAGGCAGGGGATTTATTTCTTTGCATGAAGGGAAGTACCATGGATTCCCATGACAAAATTCCGGAGCTTTTGGAAAAGGGTGTTCGAGTATTTGTGGTGGAGAAAGATCTTCCCGATTTACCGAAGGAAATGCAGAATAGAGAAGACCTTTGCATTGTACAGGTGGAAAATGGCAGAAAGGCTTTGGCGGAGCTGTCAGCCTTTTATTTTTCCTACCCCTCCAAGGAGATGCTGATGATCGGCATCACCGGTACCAAGGGAAAAACCACAACAGCCAGTATGGTGCGGGCAATTCTTACGGAAGCGGGCTACAATTGCGGTCTCATCGGAACCACCGGAATCGATTATGCCGGCATCCATGAAGAAAGCAGAAATACCACACCGGAATCCTATACCCTGCAGGAGACCTTCCGGAAAATGAAGGAAAAGGGCTGTAATGCCGTAGTTATGGAGGCTTCCTCCCAGGGCTTTAAGATGCATAGAACCGACGGTATCCTGTTTGACTATGGTATTTTTACCAATATCGAAGAGGATCATATCGGAGAAAATGAGCATAAAGATTTTGCGGAGTATAAGTATTATAAGTCCAGAATCTTCACCCAGTCCAAGACGGGACTGGTGAATCTTGATGCGGATTTTTCCGAGGAATTTATAGAAAATGCGGAGTGCCCCTGCTTTAGCTTTGCCTTGAAGAAACAGGCGGATTTTATGTCTACAGAGATTGAAGACTTACATCGCCACGATTTCCTGGGTTGCAGATTCCATTTTCGCCATGGAGAATAGGACTGGGAGATTTGGAACCATCTGCCGGGAAGATACAATGTTTATAATTCCTTAGCGGCCATTTCTCTGGCTTCCCTTCTGGGAATCAAAAAAGAAGTGGTGCAATCCGCCTTACGGAAGATTCAGGTAAACGGTAGGATGGAAGTTGTGCTGCAAAGAGGGGGCTACACTGTTTTGGTGGACTATGCCCACAATGCAATGGGTATGAAGAATCTTTTGGAAACCCTGAAGGCCTACAAGCCGAAACGCTTGATTGTAGTCTTTGGCTGTGGCGGAAACCGTGCCAAGGAAAGACGTTACGGCATGGGAGAGGTTGCAGGAGAAATGGCGGATTTTACCATTCTTACCGCAGACAATTCCCGCTATGAGAAAACCATGGACATTATTGCCGATATTGAAAGCACTTTGTCGAAGAAGACCAAAAACTACGTGAAGATTGAGGACCGTAGAGAGGCTATTCGTTATGCCTTGGAACAGGCCCAGGAGGGGGATCTTATTGCTGTTATCGGAAAAGGACATGAAGAATATAATGAGGTAAATGGAACATTTACCCGTTTTGTAGATAGAGAAGTGATTTTGGAAGAGGCGGAAAGAGAGGGAAAATAAGATGCAGATTCCTTTTTCGGAGATATTTTCCTCTGTAGATAAGATTGTTTTGGATTCCCGGGAGGATTGCAGTAAGGGACTCTTTGTTCCCATCAAGGGAGAAAAGCAGGATGGACACCGCTTTATCCCCATGGCTATAGAGCATGGGGCTTCCTTTATCTTCACGGAGGAGGATTGTTCGGAGCTTTCCAAACAATATCCCGATGTACGCTTTATCCCGGTGGAAAGCACCATTGATGCTTTACAGGCCCTGGGAGGCTATGCCAGAAGCCTGTATTCCGGTTTAGTCATCGGCGTAACCGGCTCCGTGGGAAAAACCACCACCAGAGCCATGATTGCCAAGGCACTTTCCATGGAGAAGTCTGTTTTTGAAACCAAGGGAAATGCCAATTCCCAGCTTGGGCTTCCTATAACATTGTTCTCCATGGCTAAGGAAAATAAAGAAATCAGTGTCATTGAG
Organism: Oribacterium parvum; assembly: GCA_938022235.1. GTDB lineage: Bacteria > Bacillota > Clostridia > Lachnospirales > Lachnospiraceae > Oribacterium > Oribacterium parvum_A. The sequence continues at coordinate 1,738 of CALIEL010000304.1, read as the reverse complement.
TTAGGCATCTCCATTCCCGGGGAGATGCATAGGATTGCGGAGATTGCTTCCTGCGATATTGCGGTATTTACCAATATCGGTTCCGCCCATTTGGAGAATTTAAAAACCAAGGAAAACACTTGCTTTGAGAAAATGCATATTTTGGAAGGAAATCAAAAGGAAGTTTCCCTGTATTTGCCAAAGAAGGATGCTATATTGGGAACGCTTACGGAAGAGAAAATCAGAGCCATGGGATTCTTGGGCGAGAAGAAGTTAAAGCTTTTCTTCTACGAGAAGAAGGAGGAGATTCCCCTTTCCGTTCCCGGAGAGCATATGGAGGACAATGCTTCCGTAGCCATGGCGATAGGTCTTTCTCTGGGATTACACAAACAAAAGCTCTTACAGGGCTTATTGGAATTTCAGGGCTTAAAGGGAAGGGGCGGCAGACTTTCCACGGAAGATGGCATTATGATTATTGATGACAGCTACAATGCTTCTCCTGATTCCATGAAGGCTTCTTTAAAGGTCTTGGCTTCAGAGAAAGGAGCGAAAAGAAAGATTGCCGTTCTTGGAGATATGAATGAGCTGGGGGATAATGAAATCGCCTATCATCGGGAAATCGGAGAACTTTTAAAGTCTCTTCCTATTGATGCATTATTTACTTTAGGAAAGAAGGGGGAAGAGATTCGGAAAGCTATGGGAGAGAAGCTGCTTCCCGGAAAAGCCTGCTTTAATCTTGAAGAGCTGTCCTTATCTTTGGAAGAAGAAATTAAGCCTGGAGACCTGCTTTTATTTAAGGCTTCCAACTCCCTTTCTCTTTCCAAGGTGATTCAAGAAATAAGGAGTAAGCATTGTTTGCCAAAGTAATCGTAGATATTTCTCATGAATCTATCGATAAATGTTTTACCTATAGGGTCCCTACGGAAGTTTCCTTATCTGTCGGGGATCCTGTTTTGATACCCTTTGGAAGAGGAAAGAAAAAGGGCTATGTAATCGGTATAGAAGAGCTGGCAGACTTCCCTGAAGAGAAAATTAAAGACATTCTTTCTCCTTTGGAAAAGGAGTTCTCCGTAGAAAAACAGCTTTTGGATCTGGCCATTTGGATGGCGGAGGAATACGGAACGACCTTAAATCAATGCTTAAAAACCGTGCTTCCGGTAAAGAAGAAGACGAAAAACAGAACAAAGCCGGGAAAGATACAATATGGAAACCCCTATCCTGCTCCAAAACTCAATGCAGAGCAGGAGGAGGTTCTTTTTGCAATGCAAAGATATTTTCAGGAAGAGGAAGCTCCCTCAGCTCTTCTTTTCGGTGTTACCGGATCCGGAAAGACGGAGCTGTATTTACGTTTAATCGAAGATTGCCTTGCCAAAGGGAAGGAAGTGATTTATCTGATTCCGGAAATTTCCCTAAGCCATCAAAGTAGAATGCGGGTGGAGGGACGTTTCCCCGGACAGGTGGCGGTATTACATTCCAAAATGAGCCAGGGAGAACGGGCGGAGAGCATGGAAAAGTGCCGGTCCGGAGAGGTGAAGCTTTTACTGGGACCCCGTTCAGCCCTCTTTGCGCCTTTTTCCAATCTTGGGCTTATTATTATTGATGAGGAGCAGGAACGTTCCTACAAGTCGGAAACCGCTCCCCGTTATGAAAGTCGGGATGTGGCAAGAAAAAGGGGAGAGCTTGCCCATTGCCCGGTACTTTTTGGCTCGGCAACACCTTCCGTCAATATTTTCCGTGAGGCGGAGGAAGTAAAAGTCAG
>CALIEL010000303.1 GCA_938022235.1 Oribacterium parvum | reverse complement strand
ATAATAAAGTCCAGTTCTCCTTTTTTCTTATTGCTATAATAATACAAGGGATAATTATGTGCACAAAGCTCCTGGGCAATCACATTTTCGTATACAGAGCCCTTATTGATATCTTTTTCTTTGCTAACGATTTTTAATTTACAGGACTTTCCATACAAACTTGTGAGCAAACCCACATCGGACAAAAACAATTTAAATAAAGTACTTTTTTCGTTGAGCAAAAGAGGGACTGTCGGTTCTGTCGTATTAAAAGTTGCCAGTGCAACTCCGGCCTTCCAAAGCCATGTAAAACTATCAGAAACCCTTTCAAATCGAAGATTCGCCTTAAGATCTGCAAGCTTAAAACGCTTATTTTTTTCATTTAATTCCGCGGGGATCAGCTCATAAATTTGCGTAAGCAATAATTTTCGATTCTCTTCCTCGTACTGTGTAAAATCCAACTTATATTGCTCGATAATAGCTCTATGTTCTTCTATAACATTATCTATATTTTCTGTTTTACGATATTGTTCCACAGCAGCAGGCATCCCCCCTATAATGAGATACAAATGAAATATCTCCATTATTTTTTGATGAAGAACTTCATCTACCGGAGTCTTGGATAAAAAGGAACTGCGAAGCCTCTCTATTACTTTCTCCTCAACATTAAAGATTTGAAGGAACTCTTCAAAATCAAGGGGAAACATTTTTAAAGTCTGCAAATATCCTACCGGTGCAGACTTCAGATTAACCAGTTCAATTCCAAGCAAAGATCCTGATAATACATAGCGAAAACGCTTGTCCTCTACAAGAAACTTTATCTTAGTAACAATTTCTTTATAGCGCTGAATTTCATCAAAGAAAATGATTGTTTTTTCGGGAATTATCTTCTTACTACTATACAAAGACAGCTTTAAAATAAGATCATCAATACTATTTGCTTCACGCAAAATATCTACAATTTCTGCTTGTCTAATTAGGTTAAACTCAACATAATCAGATCCTGACTGCTCTAGGCATGCTCGAATAATATAGGTCTTTCCTGCCTGACGAACACCATAAATCAGTAAGGCTTTTTCTCCACTCGTAATCCAATTCAAAAGGTCTTTTTCAATTTTTCTTTTCAGCATCTTTTCTCCAAAATCCAGCATAACAGCGCCATAAGTCATTTCTCTCCAAACGGCCAATGACATTTTTCCAAGGTGTTTTGAGCTATATTTTGACACTTTTCCAAGGTATTTTCAAGCCATTTTTGACATTTTTCCAAGGTGTTTTTGGCCTGATTTTGACACTTTTCCAAGATTTTATAATAGCTCTCCCCTTCGAACCTGTTCCTTACTTATGGATGTAAGCCTCTAATGCCATTTAACGTACATTCAGTGAAAAAAGGCCGGTGAAAATAGTTAAACTATTTCTACCGACCTTTCTGAAAAGACAATCTTAAAATCCCAACTCTAAAAGTATAACACTGGCCTTAAAGGACATCCAGAGCAATATCTCATAGCTATGAGCCAGAAATACAAAGAAGAATAAAGCCAAAAGAGGCTTAGTCATAGAGCTTCGCTCTAAATAGCGTTGAGAACAGCGATAGAGACTGATGCCGCCCCCTATAAAACTTAGTACTTTCACTAAAATCAAACCCAAAAAGGCAAAATCCATATTGATTAAGCTTAAAAACACGATCAGCATAGAGAGAGAAACTAAGCCGATAAAAACAAGCCCCTCTTTTCCCCGCTTACTAATAGCTTTTCTTCCGGCTTCTTCCTGCGGATATAAAGCTCCCTGTACCCTACGAAGGTAGAAAAGATAGGGAATAAACAGGGCCAGGAGAAAAAGAGGAAAAAGATTTTTCCCCGTAAGCGTAGCAAGTGTCCACGAAAATGCCACCGGTACTGCCAGCACATAGCAAAAAATCAAAGTCAAATTTTTGTGTAAAATTCTGTCTTCGTCCATAAACACCGTCCTTTCTCAAAAGAGAGTAAAGAAGATTAGTGATCTGTTTGTTCAATCTTTCGAATGCATTCGTTTCTCTCATTATATCCAAGAAAAAATAAAAGTCATTCCCAATTTCTTGAGAATGACTTAAAAAATTATTAGAAAGGATGGACAATTTTCTTTGTAGGAAAAAACGGGCTTTTCATCCATGGTTTATCTTACTTCTTCCAATGCTGCTACGAGCCATTCTTTTTTTGCATCCATCGCATTCGCTACTGCACTTTCTACAGTCTCACCACAGCTAATACAACCGGGTAAATCCGGAAAGGAAACCACGAATCCGCCTTCATCCTTATCTTCTACAATTTCCATACGATAAGACATTGCCAAATAATCATTCAGCGTCTTCATCATTTTTCGCCTCACTTTCTACAATCTGCCGCACCATTTCTACATATACTTTCTTAATCGGTTCGTGCTTTGGTATCGTGAAAATGCCGGTATGCAGATGCTTCAGGCATCCCCTCTGATAAAAAGCGTATGGAGACGTCGGTACTTGCAGAAAACAAGCACAGCGAAGTTTTCTGCTTAGTATCCGCTACGTCGGAATCGAGCGAGAGCGTCTTTTTGAAAGAGGGGATGGCCTGAAGCATCGTATCCTCTTACACGATATCCTTCAGTATCTCCAAAGGAAATGGCTCTCCCACCTTCTCTACGGAAAGGTCTCTTAGCGTAAAGTTTGACTTCCTAAGGGTCAGTGCCGGGTTATAGTAGGGATCTCCCTGTCTCAAAATCTCCGGCCAATGCTTTGCCAGGCAGACAATCTCTCCGTTAAAACGCTTTACCTTCTCCGGATTGTCCTCCAGCCCTCTGGACTTGGACTCGTAATGAGTGAAAAGGGCATAAGGGGTATAAACCACCCGCTTCCCAAGGGCGCGAATCTTTAAACAAAAATCCACATCATTAAAGGCCACCGCAAGCTCTTCCCGGAAACCGCCCACCTTGTCGAAGAGGGATTTCTTGGTCATTAAAACGGCGGCAGTTACCGCAGAATAGTTTTGAATGCAGGCCGCCCTATGCATATAGCTGTTTTCCGTTTCGTGGGTGCCGATAAAGGTGGCCCCGGCAATGCCGCCAAAGCCCATCACCACACCGGCATGCTGAATCATTTTATCCGGATACAGGAGCCTTGCGCCGCAGATTCCAACTTCCTCCTGCTGCACAAACTGAAGCATTTCCTCCACAGAATCCGCCTTTAAGCACTCAATGTCGTTGTTCATAAAGAGTAAGTACTCCCCGTGAGCAAAGCTTACCCCGTAGTTATTGATGGCGGAGTAGTTAAACTCTCTCTCCCAGCGCACCACCCGTACCGCCTTAGTATGGAATTCTCCGTATCTTGCCGGGAATTCCTCCTGAATCTTTTCATAGTAGGCAAATGTCTTTTCCTCTACGGAATTGTTCTCCACCACAATCACTTCCAAATAGGGATAACTTCCGGCAAAGAGGGAGCGAATCGCCAAATCCAAATCCTCGCTATGGTCCTTACTGGGGATAATCACGGAAATAAGAGGAAGCTCTCCTTCCTTCTTCTCCAAGGCATAGTGGCAATGATAATAGCCGTAGGTAATGCCTCGCTCCACCTTTTCAATGGGAAGGCCCAAACGCTTCGCATGGTCGAAAACCGCCCGCTCTCCGGCAGTAAAGGCATAGAGCTTTGCCTCCGGATTCTGGGCCGTGGAAAGCTGGTGGTAACGCCAATGATAGAGCACCTTCCTGATATGGATAATGGTGGAAGAGGTGAAGAGCGCCTATTCCTGCCGCTTCTTCTCCTCCTCGCTAAGGCCTGCCGCCTTTTCTCTTCTTTCCGCCTCTTCACAAAGTCGCAAAATCAGGTCATAGTCCTGGGCACCGTCATATTCCTTTTGCTCGTAAATCTTCTCTCCCTCTTCTCCCTCCTTTGCTACCGCCTCCAGCAAAGAACGTTTGGCAATCAATAAATGGCAGAAATAATTTACACTGCGAAGAAGCTCCGGGCTGTAGTCCGGCTTAAAGTG
>CALIEL010000302.1 GCA_938022235.1 Oribacterium parvum | reverse complement strand
ACGATTTTAAAGGCATTATTGCTACAGATAATGGAGGGCTGTTTCGATTTTCCAAAGTAGCTGTCCATGATTTTTTTTATGCCGGTTCCATAGGCTTCTATGAATTGCAAACGATAGAAAATATTGGCAAGATGGGGATTTCGACAAACGGAAATCCCTAACTTGATATCCGCAAGTTCCAATCCTGTGGGTAGACCGCCAAGAGTGACAAACTCCATATGATCCGGATAAATTCTGATAAGGGTAGCGGCATGGAAGGCGTAGTCTCGGTGTATCAAGGAATTGAGCAGTGCCTCCCGGACGGCCACTTCCGGATAGTCCCGATTATCAATCCGCAGTAATTTATCAAAGCTTGCATGTACTTGGTTATGAAGGTCGATATAGTCGTATACATCATGAAGCTGTTGCATAAGGGAACCGGAAAACTCTCTACGATCTTTAAAGACAGTTTCCGTACCACCCTCAAAAACAGCAACTTTAATAGAGTAGGGACATTGATCGGAAAATAATAGGGCAAGATTTGTATAAAGCTTGTCGGCGGACTGCATGTGGAGTGTTTGCATTTGGGCCTGTGCGAAAGGAAGCTTACGCGTTTTAAATTCCTGCTTTAGGGCATCAAAGCTTAAGGCTTGATTTAGGGAACGCATCTCTTCGAAACTGTCACCATCTGTTTCCTTAATCATTTGCCGGATGGCAGTATCGCTTGCAGGAACGGAAGAATATCCCTGCCTTACATAGACTCCTTCAGGCCGTAGTCCTTTTTTTGCTAGATAGTATGGACGGTTGGTCCCTCTTTGGACATGGACTGCGATAACGGATTTTCCCTCCAGTTCCAGTGTCTCATAGTGGATGAACATGGTGACATCCGGCTTAACACTGTCTCTGACCATGTTGGAGATTTGTAACGCGGAGTCATCTGCATTTTCTACGCCAATAATTTCTCCTTGATCCGTTATTCCGACATAGATAGTCCCCCCGTTACAGTTGGCAAAAGCAATAATTTCTTTTTTGATATCATCTTGTACGATTGATTTTAGTTCGACAGTTTCTGATTCTTGAAATTTCATTTCATCACCTTCGGATTTTATCTTTGTTTCCTCATATGCTAATCATTCTCTTAATTCTGTTCTTACTAATCATTCTAATCACTCTAACCATATTTGTCAATAAGAGTGATTAGAATATGCTATTTCGTGTCTTTCTTATCGCAACCTTGTTTTTTCACAAGGGAAATGACCGCTGTCTATTAGTGGTAAGAGCCTTATTTTTTGAAGGACAGGGAAACTTGCTCCAGAAATTTATTGGCGATTGGTGTGAAGGTCTGATATTTATTCCAAATAAGAAAGAGCTTTGTATCACATTTAGGTGAAAGGGGAATAAAGGTCAAATCACTTTCCTTAGAGTAGTTAATGAGGTTTTTAAAGCTAAGAAGGATGCCAAGACCTTCTGCAGCGAACATAGATCCGTTATATGACAATCGAAATGAACCCTCCAGGTGAAGATGAGAGAAATTCTCCTTTGCCCAGGAGGGTATTTCATTTGCCCAGTTTTGATTGGAGCAAAATAGGGCTTGTCCGATTAAATCTTCTGCTTGGATATAACGTTTATTTGCCAATTTATGGTCTTTACGCATAATTGCTCCCCAGAGGTCTGTTCCGGGAAAGGGGAGATAGTTGAACTTGTTGATATCGGGAGTTTCGCAAATCACTGCAAAATCTAAAAGTCCTTTTTCCAATCTTTCACTTACCTGCTCTGTATCACCACTGCTCAGTCAGGCTAAGCTAGCGAGAGCGTGCCCCAAATTTAGACCTATATTGCTTAGAAAACTATTTTGATTTTTTACAACTCCTTTTTCCTCATTTATAGAATTTTCTAACTGGGATCAAACCAAGGATTATACTGATGCAGATTATGCAGCATTAAAATAATCTAAATTCTAAAAGAGACTCTTAAAATTGGTGCAATTCTCAAAATGCTGAATCGCATCATTATTTTATTAATTCATGGAAGGGAAGACTTGGAAGTGAAAGAAAAAAATTTGTGGATGCGTATCACTGGATTAAAGAAGAGGAAATGCTGCGATGCCGCTTATTCAAGGGCAGGTGGTGGCAGCACGTGGGTGGCTATCGATAGCAGAGTTTACGGATTTAATTACCATATCCCAAATGACACCCGGACCGATTGCGGTTAACTCAGCTACATTTGTTGGACTAAAAATTGCCGGAGTACCAGGAGCCATAGTTGCCACACTAGGTTATCTATGGTAATTCAAAAAATTAATAGTTGTAAGAATAGTGGGTAAAGTAGTCTGCGTAAAATGTAAGCAGCAAATCAAAAAGGCGGTAATACAGGTTTTTGCTAACGACTGTTCTGCATTCCGAGGGAGAGAAACTGCAATCTCGAGTATCTTTTGCGCTTTTTAGAAAAACCATAGCAAGATTTGTTCCTGCTGAACCGCTTGATTCAGAGATTTTACCAAATGTTATAGCAAAAATGATAAAAAAGAAGAATTGGCAAATATACCTTTGTTAAATATATTATTTTGTGCATGTTTAAAATAATTTAGGATATTGTTTTTTTTCACTTGTTTCTATATGCTGTTCTATAACGGATGATTATCTATAGTATATACAAAAAGACGAAGGAGGACATAATATC